>JAFVYN010000019.1 GCA_017508605.1 Clostridia bacterium | reverse complement strand
GGTGGGTATAGCTCAGCTGGTTAGAGCGTCAGGTTGTGGCCCTGAAGGTCGAGGGTTCGAATCTCTTTACTCACCCCACAGAAGAAATGACACACCTTTCGGTGTGTCATTTTTTTGTCCGCTGTCAAGGGTGCGGTGCTTTTGGGGGATTGCCACCGGTCATCCGCACATGCCGTATAGGGCGTTCTTCAATTCTTGACAAGTGATGTTCTTTGTGGTATACTATACTGTTACTGTCGCAAAACAAAGGAAAGAGGGGAGAACTGATGGGATGTTATCTTTGCCCGAGGCGGTGCGGGGCTGACCGTACGCGCGCACCGGGTGCTTGCGGCGCGGGGGATACCCTTCGCCTTGCCCGCGCCGAGCTGCATTTCTGGGAAGAGCCGTGCATTTCGGGTCAAAGAGGCTCGGGGGCGATCTTCTTCTCGGGCTGTACTCTTCGCTGTACTTACTGTCAGAACTACGAGGTCTCGCATAAAAGCTACGGTATCGGGATCACGCCCGAGCGCTTTCGAGAGATCCTGTACGAGCTGAAGGAAAAGGGGGCGCACAATCTGAATCTCGTTACGGCAGACCCCTATCTTGCCATCATTGCACCCATTCTCCGTGAGGAAAAAGATAAGCTGGGGCTTCCGATCGTCTACAACTGCTCGGGATATGAAAGCCAAGAGCAGTTAAGACTTCTCGACGGACTTTGCGATATCTATCTCACCGATTTCAAATATGCCGACAACTCTCTTGGCGAAAGGCTGTCGGGCGTTCCCGATTACACCGACGTTTTGCTCCGTGCCCTTCCCGAAATGTTCCGTCAGGTCGGCGCTTGCCGTTTTGACGGCGAGGGCATGATGACGAAGGGGGTCTTGGTGCGCCATCTCGTTCTGCCGGGCTGCCGCAAGGATTCCCTGGCGGCACTTACCATGCTTTCGGACCTTGTTCCCATCGGGGACGTGCGGCTTTCCCTGATGAGTCAGTTTACCCCGAACGGACACGGTGAGCCGAGCCGACGACTGACTCGCTTTGAATACGAATCGGTAGCGTCAAAAGCGCTTCTTCTCGGTTTTGAGGGCTATTTTCAGGAGTTTTCCTCGCAGACCTCCGACTATACTCCCGATTTTCACGGGCAAGGTGTAACAAAATAATTAACTTTTCGTGTTTTCTCTTGATTTTTACCTATGGTATGATATATAATATAGAATTAAAGAAGTATGCCCAAGTGTTAGTTGAGTATACTTCGGGTTGCCCAAGCATTCGCTTGGCAAAATCGAACGATGGCTGAGGTATTCAGAATGGAACGTGTATCAAAACCCGATTACTATCTTGACATAGCCGAAACGGTTGCCAAGCGCGCGACCTGTCTTCGCAGAAAATACGGTGCGATCATCGTGAAAAACGACGCGATCGTCGCAACCGGCTACAACGGAGCGCCCCGCGGCAGACGCAACTGCACCGAGCTTGGCTTCTGCACGAGAGAATCCATGCAGATCCCCCGCGGCGAACGGTACGAGCTTTGCCGCGCGGTCCACGCCGAGGCAAACGCTATCATTTCGGCATCCCGTGAAGAGATGATCGGTGCTACGATGTATCTTTCGGGACTCAATGCCGCAACCGGAGAGCTTGAGCCGAGCGTGGATTCCTGCATGATGTGTAAGCGCATGATCATCAACTCCGGTATTGAAACGGTCGTCTTCCGTCTTGCGGACGGCAGCTACCGTGTATCGCGTGTGGAGGACTGGGTTACGGTCGATGACAGCCTCAGCGGTAAATTCGGTTATTAAGGAACAGAGAAAATGGCAAAACAGGTAAAGGCAAAAAAACAAACAAAACAGAATACAGGAAAGAAAAAGCGCCGCGATCCTCACGAGACGCTGACGCTGAAATACTGGCTGGGCGGAGCGGCTGCTGTTGCCGTTCTTGTCGGTCTTGTCGTTCTTGCAAGCGTGCTTCTGACACGTGCCGAGCGCGTGAAATTCGTGTATGCCGATGGCATGCTGACCCGTACCTATGACAACCGTGTCTTTCTGAAGGCTCCCGACTGCTATGAGATCCTTTTCCCGCTCGGCAATACCTATGGCGAGAGCGAGGATTTCCCGGTCTATCAGGTGGGCTTTTACAATAAGTACGGCGTGCTTTCCTCGATGGATGACGAGAATTATCTCACCGACAGCGAGCATCGGTTTTATTACGGTAATATGGTGGTGCTTCCCACCCTTGACGAGACCGAAGCGCTGCTTGAGTTTTCCGCCGACACCGTCCGCTTCGGTGAATTCGAGGAGGATGAGAGTTTTGTGGTATATTTTTCCTCGCTGACCAACAAAAACGCCCCTGACGCGACGGATTTTGTCAACGAGTATCTGACGGGCAGACGCTATGTCGGGGACGGGCTTCCGCAGAAGACCTACCGCGTACAGCTGACCTCGGCAAAATACGATTATCTTTCATACATTCTCTATCTTGTCGAATGCGACAACGGAGATTATTATCTCTATTCTCCCGCCGATAAAGCCAAGTCGATCGCCATGGATGCCGAATGGTTTGATTCCTTCCATCAGAAGCCCGATACGGCAGTGACAACTGACAAATGATCAAGGTCATCTTCGATCCCCACCGCGAGACGGGGTATGACGTGACGGCGCTCGCAAAAGACCTTGCGGCGCTGGAATCTGAATGCTTCTCTGACCCTTGGAGCGAAAACGCCTTCAGGGAGGCGCTGACAAATCCCGTGATCATGCTTGCCCTTCTTGAAAAGGACGGGGTGATGATCGGCTACGCGCTGTATTCGGTGATCCCGCCCGAGGCGGAGCTTCTGAATCTCGGGGTATCTCCTGCCTTCCGTAAGCAGGGAAACGCCGAACGGCTGATGGACGAGACCTTTTTGTATTTGCGAAAGCGCTCGGTCTCTGAGGTGTTTCTTGAGGTTCGCGAGAGCAACGCGGCGGCACGGGGGCTGTATCTCAAAAAGGGATTTCTCCCGATTGGGAAGAGGCGCGCTTATTACCGCTATCCCACCGAGGATGCCATCGTTATGATGGCACATTTTGACGAATAAGGACGAATCATCATGTTGATCTTAGCTTTTGAATCTTCTTGCGACGAAACATCGGTCGCGATCGCTTCCTTTGAGGGAGAGAGCAAGAAGGTGCTTTCCAATCAGACCGCGACACAGATCGCCATCCACGCCCTGTACGGCGGGGTCGTGCCCGAGATCGCGGGCAGAGCGCATATCGAGGCGATCTCCGCTCTGACCTATGCTGCCTTTGAGGAGGCAGGGGTGACGGTCGGGGATATCGACGCCGTTGCCGTGACGAGCGAGCCGGGTCTTATCGGCGCTTTGCTCGTGGCGGTCAATTACGCCAAGGCGTTCGCTTTCGCAAACGGAAAGCCCCTGATCGGGGTCAATCACATCCGCGGTCATATTGCCGCGACTTATTACGAGTATCCCGAGCTGAAGCCGCCCTTTTTCGCCATGGTCGCCTCGGGTGGACATACTTCTTTGATCGACGTGAAGTCCCCGACTGAATTTGTGACGGTGGGCAGAACGAGAGACGATGCCATCGGAGAAGCCTTTGACAAGGTCGCGCGTGTTCTCGGCATGCCCTATCCCGGCGGCGCTGAGATGGACAAGTTGGCTTACGAGGGTGATCCCCATGCCATCCGTTTCCCGCAGGCAGCCATGCAGGACAGTCTTGACTTTTCCTTCAGCGGTCTGAAGACGGCGGTGATCAATTACGTTCACGGCAAAAAGCAAAAGGGAGAAGAGATCCCGATCCCCGATCTTGCCGCTTCCTTTACCGAGGCAGTGGTGGGCGCGGTACTTCGCAATCTCGAAAAGGCGCATGAGCGGATGCACTACTCCACCCTTGTGGTGGCAGGCGGGGTGGCGGCGAACTCGCATCTGAGACGCGCCCTTGAGGGATTTTCAAAAAAACGGGGTATCACCCTTTGCATGCCCTCGAAACCCTACTGCGGAGACAACGGCGCCATGATTGCCGCACAGGGCTATTATGAGTATCTGGCGGGCAATCTTTCGGACACCTCACTGAACGCAAGACCGACGGTGAGAAACCCGATCAAGTCCTGACAGCTACCTTGTCTCGGCAAGGAAGCGTGACAAACCGTTTGGTCAAATCACCAAAAAATTTGTTCGTTTTTTGCGGAAAGACAAGCCATTCAGAAAGGATTTTTTGCTAAGATCTGGCAATGTTCATAATTGTGGAAAAGCGTTGACTTTTCCACATTTTCCACATCCCAAATGTGGAAAACTCCACCTTTCACTGCAAGGCACCGCATAAATCGGGGGTTTTCGACGCTTGAGATGTGGAAAACCATGTGGATAATGTGGAAAATTCATGTGGATTTCAAAAGTTTTCCACATTCCCGATGTGGGGAAACAAGGTGTTGTGGTTTTGCACAAAACCGTTTTTTCTCGGATCATCACAAATTAACTGCCGACAGAAGACTGTCGGGCGGTTCACCATAAATTTTTTAAAATACCATGCGGAGGATATACAAAATGAAAAATTACAGCGAACAGATCAACACTGCCGTCGAGCATTACCGTAAGCTTCTTGAGAATCAGCTTGCCCGTGTCGAGCGTATCAACGCTGCGGGTGAAGCCGTGGATTACAGCAAAATGGATAAGATCGTCATCGGCGTTTGCGGCGGCGATGGCATTGGTCCCACCATTACCGCGGAGACCGCGAGAGTACTTGAATATCTCCTTGCCGACGAAGTGAAAAAAGGTAAGATCGAATTCAGAACGATCGAGGGTCTGACCATTGAAAACCGTGTGGCTCACATGAAGGCGATCCCCGATGACGTGCTTGCCGAGCTGAAGGCATGCGACGTCATTCTGAAGGGCCCGACCACCACACCGAAGCAGGGTGACGGTCTGCCCAATATCGAAAGCGCCAATGTCGCGATGCGCAAGGAGCTTGACCTCTTTGCCAACGTGCGCCCCGTCCGTGTCCCCGCGCAGGGCATTGACTGGACCTTCTTCCGTGAGAACACCGAGGGCAGTTATGCTGTCGGCAGCCAGGGTTCGAATGTGACCGACGATCTTGCCATCGACTTCTGCGTGACCACCACCGAAGGTACGAACCGTATCGCCAAGCTTGCTTACGAATACGCGAGAGCCAACAAGAAGGACCGTGTTTCGATCGTTACGAAGGCAAACGTGATCAAGACCACCGACGGTAAGTTCTTGAACCTTTGTCTTGAGGTCGGCAAGGACTATCCCGAGATCGCCACTGACGAATGGTTCATTGATATTATGACCGCCAAGCTCGTTGACGAAAAGCGCCGCCGTGACTTCAAGGTCTTCATTCTTCCCAACCTCTACGGCGATATCATCACCGACGAGGCAGCGGAATTCCAGGGCGGTGTCGGTACGGCAGGCTCCGCAAACATCGGCAAGCGCTACGCAATGTTTGAAGCCATTCACGGCTCGGCACCCCGTATGGTCAAGGAGGGCAGAGCAAAGTACGCCGATCCCTGCTCGATGCTCCGCGCGGGCGTTATGCTGCTCAACCATATCGGCTACAATGCCGAGGCTGACCGTCTTGAGCGCGCGCTTGACATCTGCATGTTTGAAGAAAAGCGTCTTTCGGTAACGGGCAGAGATACCGGTGCTACCTGCCGTGAGTTTGCCGATTATGTTTCCGAGACACTCGAGCGCGTTTAAGCCGTGCTTGTCTTGATCACATTCGACCCCGACAGTCGGTCGTGAAAGCCTTGAAGGAAGGTGCAATATGAGTAATTCCACTTATGATAAGAATGAGATGGGTGTACAGAACAATCCCGTCGTTTCCCGTCAGGTCAAGACCCGTCTGCCCCGCTATTACCGTTACTTAAAGGAGCTTCTCGACGCCGGTATCTACCGTATCAGCTCGGGCAAGCTTGCCAAAATGATGGCGCTCACCGCCTCCCAGATCCGTCAGGACCTGAACTATTTCGGGTGCTTCGGACAGCAGGGCTACGGATACAACGTCAAATACCTGTTTGCGCAGATCTCCGAGATCCTCGGCGTAAACGATAAGCTGACCGCCGTGATCATCGGTGTCGGCAACCTTGGCAGAGCCATGGCACAGAGCAATATTTTTCTGAGCCGCGGCATCAATCTCATCGCGCTTTTTGATAAGAGCGAGGAGCTGATCGGCAAGGAGATCTCGGGAAAATGCATTTACGATATTGAAAATCTCGAAGCTTTTATGAAGGATCACCATGTCGACGTGGCAGTTCTGACCCTGACCTCCTCCCAGGCGCAGCCGATGGCAAAGCGGTTGGAGAGCGCGGGGGTACGCGGCATCTGGAATTTCACCAATGTTGAGATCCCCAAAATGAAGAGTGTCAGCGTGATGAACGTGTATATGGGTGACTCGTTGATGCAGCTTTGCTTTGACATCAGACAGCAGACGTCTGATGAGAACGAATGAGGCTGCCATGACCTATCAGATCTCATACGGGCACGGCGTTGTTTCGATTCCCGAGGCAGCGCTTGCCTATCTTGATAAAGCTGATCCCATGACGCTGAAGCTTTATCTCACACTCTGCGCGGACAAGAAGCTTTGCGAATCGCTTGATATCAGGGCGCTTGCCAAAAGCTTTGCTGTCACGCCCGAAGCCATTGAAAATGCCCTTGCTTTCTGGGTGAACGCGGGGCTTTTAGAGACGGAGTCCGAAGAGGGGGAGAAAAAGCCGCCGAAAAAGACACCCGCGCGAAAGTCTGCCGCGGTATCGGAAAAGACCGCAGAGAACGGCGAGCGCGTGACGGTGGTATCCTCCGACGCCATGCCAAATTATACAGGCAGTGAGATCGAGCGTATCATGAATGACAATCCCGACTTTTCCCGCCTTCTCGATGAATGCCAGGCGCTTTCGGGTAAAATGTTCGGCATTCACGAGATCAACCGCGTGATCGGGCTTGCCGACGTTTTGCGCCTTGACCACGATTCGATCTTGCTTCTCTTCGGATATGCGCAGACGCTCGGAAAATGCTCGGTTCCGTACGTTGTGAAAATGGCGCAGGGACTCGTCAATGACGGCATCGTGACCTTTGCCGAGGTAGAGGCGTACATTGCCGGCAAGGAAAAGGAGCATACGCTTGAAAACGTGATCCGCCGCCTTGCGGGGATCGGCGGAAGAGTGCTGACCGCCAAGGAAAAGAAATACCTCACCGCATGGCTTGCCTACGATTATCCCGAAGAGGTCTTCGTCCTCGCATACGAGGTGACGGCAAACAACACAGGTGAGTTTTCGTTCCCGTATATGAATAAAATCCTCGTCAACTGGAACGAGGCGGGCTACCGCACCCGTGAAGAGATCGAAACAGCCCTTGAGCAGTACCGTACGGCTCAGGTGAGTGGCACGAAAAAGAGTACTGATAACGGTGAGGGCAGCTTTGATCTTGACGATTTCTTTGCCGCCGCGCTTCAGCGCACCAAAAAGATCGCCACAGACGGCGGAGAATCCTGACACCGCGGCAAAAAGCTCTGCCGCTATCATAAAGGAGAACATCTATGGCTTACAGAAAAGAAAATCTTCGCTCGGTCAAGCAGGCGTATACCGAAAAGCGCGCCCGTGCGCTTGGTCTTGCGCGCGCGCGTCTGACCGAGCTTCACGAAACCTATCCCGAGATCCGCGAGATCGACGCGGCACTTGCCAAGACAGGCATGAAGCTCGTCAACGCCATTTCGGCGGGGGCAGAGGGCATTACCGAGCGTGTGGCTGCCATTCGCAAGGAGAATGAAGAGCTTCAGGAAGCAAGAGCTGAGGCACTTCGCTATTACGGTCTTCCCTCGGATTACAGTGACGTTCGCTATGAATGTCCCGATTGTGAGGATTCGGGATATCGGGGTACGGAAATGTGTGCCTGTATGAAGCGCGCTCTCTCACACCTGGCGCTGGAAAGCGCGGGGCTTGCGCCCCTTGCAAAGACACAGCGCTTTGACACCTTCTCGCTTACGTACTATCAGGGTGAGGACCGTGAGGTGATGCGCCGCCATCTTGAGTTTTCAAAGCGGTATGCTTCGGAGTTTTGTGAGCATTCTCCCAGTCTTCTTCTCGTGGGCAAGACAGGGCTTGGAAAAACGCATCTTTCGACCTCGATCGCCGTTGAGGTGATCGAAAAGGGCTATGACGTCGTGTACGTTTCCGCGCCTACGCTCTTTCTCGCGCTGGAGGCGGAAAAGTTCGGACGGGACAGTGAGCTGCATATCGACGAGGTCGAACGCTGTGAGCTTCTGATCCTCGACGATCTCGGTACGGAGAATCCCAGCCCCTTGCACGTGAACTTTTTGTACCGTCTGATCAACTCCCGCACGGTTTCGGGCAGACCGACCATCATCAACACCAATCTCGCCCCAAGAGAGATCAAGGAGCGTTATACCGACCGTGTGGCATCCCGTCTGCTCGGCGAGTATCTGGTGCTGGGCTTTGTGGGAAAAGATGTCAGAATGCAAAAGATCGGCACTTGATCATATTTTCACAGAAACAACACGCACCCGTTTCAAAACGTTGACGATGGTGTGTCAGGATATAACAGAAAAACGGCTTATCCGTTTCAGGAAAGGAAATTCGCATTATGATAGAAATCAAAAATCTTGTCAAACGTTACGGCGATAATGCCGCCGTGAATGACATCAGCTTTTCGATCGAGGACGGCGAGATCGTCGGCTTCCTTGGCCCGAACGGCGCCGGAAAGACGACCACGATGAGCATTCTCACGGGATGCCTGTCGATGACGTCGGGTACGGTGACCATCAACGGTATTGACATCTTCGATAATCCCCTGGAGGCAAAGAAACAGATCGGCTATCTGCCCGAATTTCCTCCGCTCTATCTTGAGATGACGGTACTGGAATATCTGAATTTCGTGTACGATCTCAAAAACTGCACGCTTGACCGCAAGAAGCATATCGAGGAGATCTGCGAGAGGGTCAAGCTGACGCATGTCATGAACCGTATCATCCGTAACCTTTCGAAGGGCTACCGTCAGAGAGTGGGCATTGCGCAGGCTCTTATCGGCAATCCGAAGGTCATTATTTTTGACGAGCCGACGGTCGGTCTTGACCCGAAGCAGATCATCGAGATCCGTACGCTCATCCGCGATCTCGGTAAGGATCACACCGTCATTCTCTCCACTCATATTCTGCCCGAGGTACAGATGGTCTGCGACCGTATCGTGATCATCAACCGCGGCAAGATCGTGGCGGACGAAAAGACCGAGGATATCGAAAAGGTCGTAGCCGGCTCAAGACAGATCTCGGTGAAGATCTGCGGTCCTCAGAAGGAAGTGCAGAATGCCATCAAGGGTCTTACGGGCATCAAGTACTGCGAGGTCATTGGTGAACGCGAGATGCAAAGCACGGCATTCCTCATCGAAAGTGAGGCGGGTCTTGATATGCGTAAGGGTATTTTCAATCTTTGTGCTTCCCGTGCGTGGCCGATCATCGGGATGGAGGCTGTCGGCCTCAATCTTGAGGAGATCTTTATTTCCGTCGTTGACGAAAACGGTCAGGGCGGTAAGAAGAAAAAAGGAAAGAAGGGTGACAAATAATGCTTGCTATTTATAAAAGAGAGATGCGTTCTTATTTCACGTCTCCCATCGGATATATTTTTCTCGCGATCTTTCTTGCCGTTTCGGGTGTGATCTTCTCGCTCACCACTCTGACACGCGGAAACGCCAGTGACATTACGATGTATTTCACCTATATGCTGATCAGCTTTTTCGTGGTGCTTCCTCTTCTTACCATGAAGCTTTTTGCCGACGAAAAGCGTCAGCGCACCGAGACACTTCTGATCTCGGCGCCGGTTTCGATCACCTCGATGGTATGCGCGAAATTCTTCGCGGCGCTTTCGATGTTCATGATCGGCTTTACGGTGTCGCTTGTGAATCTTATCCCCTTCTTTTATTTCGCATCTGGCTCGCCCGATCTCAAGACCATTCTCGGCAGTCTGCTCGGTCTCGTTCTGATCGCCGCCGCCTTCATCGCCGTCGGCGTAATGGTATCCGCTTTGACCGAAAACCAGCTTGTTGCCGCCCTCGGTACGATGGTGATCATTCTTGTTTTCGTCATGATCTCGGCGTTCAACTCGGCGATCGAGTCGTATTTCCTTCGCACCGTACTGAGCTGGATCTCGGTGCTTGACCGCTTTACGCTGCTTTGCGTCGGACGGTTTGACATTTCTGCCATTGTTTACTTCATCTCGCTTTGCTTCTCGTTTTTGTTCGTGACGGTGAGAATTTACGAAAAGCGCCGTTGGGCATGATCCTCGACGAGAGAAAGGTACAAAAGAAAGATGGAAAACAAACGTATGAAACACGGCTTGATCTCGGTCGCGATCACCGCAGGGGTGCTGGCGGGCGTGATCCTTGCCAATATTCTGTTTTCGTTTCTTGCGGGCAAGTTCCTTTGGGTCATTGACACGACCCCGAGTGAGCTTGTGACGATCTCGGATTACTCCGAAGAGCTGTTATCGGAGATCGATGCCGAAACGAATGACATTACCATTTATTTTCTCGCCGATCCCGACGAGCTGATGAATTACGAGCTGACGGGACACAAAAAGGGCGAGAATAACAGCACGTGGGGTATGAGCTATATTTACAACCTCGCGAAGCTGTACGAAAAGGAATTTCCCTATATCAAGGTGTCGCTTCTCGACTCGAGTGACGATGCCGACTATATCCGTGAGCATTTCGCGATGAGCATCGGTACCTCACTCGGTCCTCTGCATATCGTGATGGAAAACCGTGTCAACGGGCTTGCCACCTACCGCACGATGCAGCGTGATGAGTTCTTCACCTTCTCGGGCGATGCGATGTACTTCCGCGGAGACGATAAATTCACCTCGACCGTTCTGTCGCTTTCGGGCGAGAATCCCGTGGCGTACTTCATCGGCGGTCACGGTGAGGATATCGGCGCGCTCGACGATTCCGAGGATTTCGGCAAGGCGAAAGCGCTGATGGAGCTGTTCCGCGACGCAGGCTACGTGATCGAGAAGATCGATCTTTCGACGCGCGATTTTCCCGCGGACGTTGACGATGCGCTTTACGGCAGAGCGGGTGTCGCGGTTATTTACGGTCCTCGCAGCGATTTCAAGACCGATGCTGACGGCAGTGTGAATGAGATCACCCGTCTTCGCAAGTATCTCAACCGTAAGAATCACAATCTCATGGTCTTCATGGATCCCGAGACCGAAGCGATGCCGCATCTTGACGAATATCTCTTCGACTACTGGGGTATTGCCTTTGAAGACAATATTCTGACTGTCGATACCAAGAATCCCGTGGAATCGGGGGCTGTGACCGATGACGGTTACAATTATTACGCGCGCTATGAGACCGACACCAAAAGCCCCGGCTCGGCGCTGACCTCTTCGCTTCTCACTCTTGAGACCCTGCCTCGCGCCTTCTTCGGCAAGAGCCGTACGATCTATATGAATCCCAAGTGGAGCAACAACGAAGAATCCACGATGGTCATGGAGGGTGTAACCTCCTATAAGGTGGGCGCGGCATTCCTCGCTCCCGCAAAATCTGCCGCTCATTTCAATCATGGCGGCTATACGGTATACGATCCCACGCTGTATGAAGAATACACGGCAAAATATTACAAGACCGAGTACGACAGGATCTATCCCGAAATGCGAGAGACCCATTACGAAAGAGCGTACAACGATCATTACAAGAACAATCTTGAGGCATATCAGAAGGACGGTCTTTCCGATGAGGAGATTGCCGAAAAGTGCCGCACCTATGCCGAAGATTACGTCAAAGAGCAGGCTGACCTTCATATGGCATCCTATCTGAAGCTTGCCGAGGCGACACCCTCGGGCATTATGACCCTGACGCATGCCGCATGGATGTATCAGTCGGGCGAAACGGTATCAAGCTACGCAATGGCATGCGGCACAACAGACTTTGCGGCTGAGGAAGCCATTGACAATGCCTCCTTCTCCAACCGCGACATCCTTTTTACCGCGATCTATCTGTTCGGTAAGAATGTGCTTCCTTACGATATCGACATCATCAAGGTACAGTCGACTTCGTCGCTGAATATCTCAAGCTCGATGGCGATCGTATGGACGGTGATCCTTGCTGCCGTGATTCCCGTCGGCGTGATCGCCGCAGGGGTTACGGTAACCGTCAAGCGCCGCCGTCACAACTAAAGGAGGGAAGAGATGAACGTTTTTAAGAAAAAATCATTTCAATACGGAACAGCCGCCGCGATTTTCGTATCGGTCGTTCTTGCGCTGGTCGTCATCTTCAACGTCCTTGTATATATGTTTTCCAATCACTTCGGCTGGTATGCCGATATCTCCACCTCGGGTCTTTTCCGCTTCTCGGATGAGTCGCTGGCGCTTCTGGACACGGTCGACGGGGAGAACAATAAGCTGACGGTCTATTACATGACCGACAAGAATACCATGGAAAGCTCGGAATACGGTAAGTATATTCTCGGCTTGACCAACGAGCTGAGCAACCGCTACAGCTTCATCTCGGTGGAATTCATCGATGACGTCAACAAGGATCTTCTGAAGGTAGCGGGTATTTACGGAGAAAAGTATCTCTCCGACTTCAATAAGATGTATGAAAGCGGCGCCTTCACCCTCGGTACGATGGTCATCCGCAACGATACCTATGAGATCGGTGAGGACGGCAAGTATATCATCGGTATCACGGGCGAAAAGCAGGCAGACTACCGTGTCACGACCTTTACCGTGAACGATATGTATTCCGAGACCACCTCGTCCTTCCTCGGTGATTTTCTTCTCACCGGACGCATCATCGGTCTTTGCCGCAATATGCCCGCGGCGTATTTTCTGACGGGACACGGCAACCTTTCGATCGACGATGACGGAGATTTCGGCAATGCCGAGGTGCTTGCCGACGTTTTCCGTAACTGCGGTTATACCGTTGAAAAGCTGAATCTTTCGGAAAAGGATTTTGCCAAGGACCATGCCGACGGCTCGGTCGCCATCGTCTTTTCTCCCCGTGTCGACCTGACGGCGGGCGAGATCGAGCGCCTTGAGGCGTTCGTGGACCGTGGCGGTAACGTCATGGCGTTTTGTGACGGGGATTATTACCGTCTTGATAAGCTGACAGCCTTTCTTGCGGGCTATGGGATCTCGATCGTCAATGCCAAGGTGCAGAGCGGTGCCGATGCTTCTCTCGGAGACAACGGCTTCAGCTTTGCCGCAACATTGAATCCCTCCGCCTCCGCTGTTTCCAAGCTTCGCGACCGTGAGAGCAAAATGGCGATGAATTCCTGCCGTTTGCTTCGTATTGATCCGCAGAAGGGCGCTGAGGCGCTCCTTCTTCCGCCCGCTTCCTTTACGGCGGTCGGCGCTCAGCCCGAGCTTCTCGGAAACGAAGCGGTGCTGGCACGCTCTTTGGCAGAGGGTCGCGGTACCGTTCTGGTATCGGGCGCGGCTTCCTTCGCTTCCTCGCTGATGTACACCCCCGCGTATAACAACCGCAATCTCTTGCTGTCGGTGCTTTCAGACATGGGGGCTGAGGATCTGCCGCTCAACGTAGACATTAAAACGCTGGCAAGTGACGGTCTTGATCTGACGAAGGGACAGGCAACCCTCGTTTCGATCACGGTCTCTGTCCTTCCCGCCCTGATCGTTGCCGCGATCGGAACTTGTGTATATATAAGGAGAAAACGGTCGTGACCAACAAAACCAAACTCAGTAAAAGCTTTCTTTCAAGACGGCGCAATACCATTGTCGCGCTTCTTGTCATCTTTACCGTTCTCATTGCGGGATATTTCGCTCTGCGCGGTGTTCTTGTCGGCGAGGTAGCCGAAACCACACCCCCCGCCGAGGTCGAGCTGCTTCCCGGTGAGGGCGTATACGGCAGCTCCACGCTGGTCTATCCCCGTGTGGAACGAAAGGACATCAAGACCGTCAAGATCCACAATCCCGCCAACCGTGTTTACGGCGACGTTTACGTTGATTGGGGGATCGGCTTTGCTTACGATGACGAGGCAAAGGATTATTACGGTTTTCTTCTGACTTACGATTATGCCGAGCTTGACGATTCTCAGCTGGCGTATTTCGCTGTCGGCGCGGGCTATCCCACCATCAGCGCGCGTGTTGAAGAAAATTGCAGCGATTTTTCACCCTACGGACTTGCGTTTGCCTCCGATGAGGAAGCGACCTATATCCTTGTGGAAAAGCGTGACGGCACCACGCATAAGCTCTATTTCGGCAAGAAAAATCTCGGCGGCTCGTCCTATTACGTGCGCTCGGGCGACACCTATGTAGATGACGCGGGCAATACCTTGGAACGAAACACGGTCTATCTGCTCAGTGCCAACACCACGGCATATGCCGATGCTACGCTTCTTGCCAAGCCCACCGAAATGCTCACCACCCGTGTGACCTATCCCATCGCCAGCAAGTTCTCCTCCTTCATTCTGCAGGAGGCTGACGGCGATCTGAATATTTCTTTCCTGCCCGTTGACTCGATCAAAAACGTCGAGTCGGTCTTCGGCGGCTCGAGTGTATACTACACGGTCTCCCCGAAGGGTTATTTCTCCTCTTCGGAATTTGAAACGAGGATCAAGCGCTTTGAGGATTTTAGCGGGGTGGAAACGCTCGAATACGCAACGACCCTCTTTGAGGATGTCGATGAGGAAACGGGAGAGCCGTATTCCTTCTACGTCTTTGAGGAAGAGGTGCTTCAGAAATACGGTCTTGACCGCGATCATGTCAAGTTCCTCATGATGTATACCGCAGCTACCGAGGGTAGTGAAGAGCATGTGGTCAGCGAGGCGTATTTTTCGGATCTTCGTCCTGACGGCTATTACTACGCTTACTCCTTAAGCTTCAATACCATTGTGCGCATTGATCCCACACAGGTTGACTTTCTGACCTGGGACATGCTGCAGTTTGTGGATGCTTACGCCCTTCGTATGTCGATCGGCTACTGCGACACCATCCGCTTCAAGGGTCTTCTGAACGGCAAGAGCTTTACCGAAAGCTTCTCGTCTACCGTGAATGAGGAATACCGTGTGACCGGCGCTTATGCCGATAACGCGGGCACAGAGGTCTCTCTGAGCCTTTACCGTATTCTTTTCCAGGAGATCTATAACACGATGCTCCGCGGCGATATTCCCGCCGATCTCGACACCGAAGCCCTGCTTGAGAATGAGCCTTATCTTGAGATCGAGGTCAAGACCCGTGATGTAACGGTCTACGCAACCGACGATTTCGGTATGCCAACGACCAAGGTCGAGGGCGTGATCAAGAGCGCAAGACGGATCCTTCGCTTCTATCGCTATTCCAACGGACGCGCGATGCTGACGGTGGAAACGATCGACTCAAACGGGAAATCCAGCGGCGAAAGCGGTCGCTTCTACGTTCTGACCTCCCGCCTTGACAAGCTGATCGGTGATGCCGATAAGCTGGTACGCGGCGAGTCCTTCAGCTTCTACGATAAGGAGTGACGGTATGAGACGTCTGATTTCGTTAACGCTTTCTCTGGTTCTTCTTTTTCTTTCTCTTGTCTCTCTGACATCGTGTCAGAGTCCGACGTATATGACGATCGGGGATCAGGAGGTCAGCTATGATGTTGTCAAAAGCTTTGTCAAGACGCATCTTTCGGTCTATACCGAGGAGGAGCTTAAGGACGAGGCGATCCGTAATACGGTGAGAGAGAACGTGATGCGCGATCTCAGAATGGCGTTTGTCATTTTGCAGGTGGCATCCGAGCTTGGCGTTGTGCTGACGCCCGACGTGAAGGATATCATTGAAGAAGAGCTGGATTACTACCGCAGTCTCGGGGATACTTACGACGAGCTTCTTGCCGAGCAGCACGCGACCGACGAGGTCTTTGAAATGCTTCTGACCATTAATGCTTATGATGATCTGGTCTTCGATGCTCTCACGGAGGGCGGCGCGCTCGGTGATGACCGTTTTTCCGCCACGAACGAGGTTGTGGATGCCGATCTTCAAAAGGGAGATTGGTACGCCGCTGAATACGTTGTTCTCTATTTCGATGACGTGAACCGTGCGTCGAGACTTGAGGCGATCAACAAGGTCAGGACCGACGTTCTCGCGGGAAGCTCCTTCCGGGAGGCGACCGCAGACATCAAAAAGCTGTATCCCTCCGAGTTTTATCTGACGAGTGACGGCTGCTTTACCTCCTCGATCTATTCCGAGGATTTTGAGAATGCCGTCAAATCGCTGAAGGTCGGCGAGGTCGGTGAGGTCATCTCCTCTTACACCTCGGACGGATATCCCTGCTTCATGCTGATCAAACGGCTCGAGATCTCCGACGCTTACGTGGACGCCGAGTATAATACCGTGATCTCGTATTATCTTGCCCGTGAATACGCTTCCTTTATGGAAGAGCGTGCCGAGACCCTGACGGTCGAGATCGCTGAGGATTACCGCGGGACGGATATTCTTGATATTGAATAAAGTAAAAAACACATCGGACGTCAAGGCTTTGTCCGATGTGTTTTGTTTTTTTTGCTTTTTCCTGTTTTTGCGTGAAATAGCAAAAAAACACGGCGGTTTTTAGTATAAAGTTCGACAAAAACAGTTGCATTTTCACGTGTATTGTGGTATAATACGAAATTGGTAATTTGGGTCTTTATGCGACTTTTTGAGAATAACACCGGGTGTGACCCACGAAAGGATAATGTACCATGGACAACAAAACAATAACACAAAAGGAGACCAAGGGAAAGTACACTCCCCCTGTGATCATGCCTTTTGATACCAATCAGGAATATACATTTGGCCCCGCAAGGCTGAAAAAGAAGCCCATTTACAGCTTTTTTAAACGTTTTTTTGATTTTCTTTTCGGATTGCTCGGTCTGATCGTTACGTTGCCCCTGACACTTGTGATCGCGCTGATCATCAAATGCTCGACGAAGGGCAGTATCTTTTACATTCAGGACAGGCTTGGCTACAAGGGAAAAACGATCGCCGTTCCCAAATTCCGCACCATGTACGAGGACGCCGAGAAAAAGGGCGCACAGTGGTCGGATGGGGATGACGACGACAGAATTTATCCCTTCGGTCGCTTCCTCAGAAAGACCCGTCTTGATGAGCTTCCTCAGCTCTGGTGCTGTGTGATCGGCACAATGTCTTTGGTTGGACCAAGACCCGAGCGCGAATGCTTTGCCAACGAGTTTGAGACCTATATCCACGGCTTCTCCGAACGCCTGAAGGTAAAGCCCGGGATCACGGGCTGGGCACAGGTCAACGGCGGCTATGATCTTCGCCCCGAGGAAAAGATCGTTTACGATATCGAATATATCGAAAAGCGCTCGCTTTTCATGGATCTCAAGATCCTCTTCCTGACGGTAGCCGTCGTGCTTTTCCGTAAGGGCGCAAAATAACATTGTTTGGAGTATACCATGTCCATTGCGGTAACGGCACCGAATACGGAATCGGTCAGAACGGATCTTGATTACGGACTTGTGTCCGTCATTATGCCGAATTACAATTCCGAAAAATACATCAAAGAAACCGTCGAAAGCGTTCTTCAGCAGACCTATTCCCATTGGGAGCTGCTGTTCATTGACGATGCCTCGACGGACGGCTCGCTTGCGATAGCAAAAAGCTTTCACGATCCGAGAATACGGATCCTTCAAAACCCCTCCAATATGGGGGCTGCCGCGACCAGAAACGTCGGCATTGAAGCTGCTCGGGGGAAATGGATCGCCTTTCTTGACAGCGACGATCTCTGGCATCCCGAAAAGCTCAGCACACAGCTCGGGTATATGGTGGAAAACGGCTATGATTTTACC
>JAFVYN010000169.1 GCA_017508605.1 Clostridia bacterium | reverse complement strand
GGGCATCGCCGCGGGGGCATCAACCCCGTCAGGTATCATTCAGGAGGTATACAAAATCATGAGCGAAATGAAAGAAAATTTTGAAGAACTGCTCAATTCGTCGTTCAAAACTTTAAATACAGGAGAAATCGTAACCGGCACAGTAACGGCTGTTACCGATGCTGAGCTTCAGCTGGATATCGGCGCACCCGTGACCGGCATCATCAGAGCCGATCAGATCACCGACGATCCTTCTGTAAAGCTGACCGAGCTCTACAAGAAGGGTGACCAGGTCGAGGGACGCGTATTCCGCGTCAGCGACATTGAGGGAATCGCTGAGCTGTCCAAGAAGGCAGTGGATTCCGCAAAGAACTGGCAGAAGATCGTAGACGCTGCCGAGACCGGCGACGTTCTGGAGGGCAAGGTCGTTGACGTAGTCAAGGGCGGCGTAAACGTCCTGGTTGGCGCCAATAAGGTATTTGTTCCCGCATCCCACACCGGTGTACCCAAGGACGGCGATCTGGCTGTTCTGAAGGGAACCGAGACGAAGATCAAGATCATTGAGATCAAGGGCAACCGCGCGATCGGCTCCATCCGTGCCGTTCTGAGAGACGAGCGTCGTGCAAGAGAGACCGCCTTCTGGGAAACCATCGAAGAGGGCAAGGTTTACACGGGTGTTGTAAAGAGCATGACCTCTTACGGCGCATTCGTGGATCTGGGCGGAGTTGACGGTATGGTACATAAGACCGAGCTGTCCTGGCGTCCCATCGCGTCTCCCGCTGCTGTTGTTTCGGTTGGCGACGAGATCACCGTATTTGTAAAGTCCTTCGACGCAGAGAAGAAGAGAATCTCTCTGGGCTACAAGACCGACGATACCAACCCCTGGTATCAGTTCACCGGCGCGTATGCGGTTGGTGATGTTGCTTCCGTAAAGATCGTCAGCATGATGCCCTTCGGCGCATTCGCTGAGATCGTGGACGGTGTAGACGGTCTGATCCACATTTCTCAGATCGCTCAGCAGAAGATCGGCAAGCCCGCTGATGTTCTGGAGCTGGGTCAGGTTGTGGATGCCAAGATCATTGCCATCGACGAGGAGAACCAGAAGGTCAGCCTGTCGATCCGCGCTCTGCTGGACGAGGCTCAGGCAGCTGAGGAGGCTATGCCCGAGGAAGCAGAGGGTGTTGTTTACAGCACCGAGGATGCTCCCGCTGACGCTGAGTAATTTCAAATCAAACAAGGACAATTGAATCAAAGATAGAAAACGGAGGAAATCAGGATGAAGATTACGTTTTTGGGTACCGGTCACGGTACCGCTGAGAAGAATCGTTTTTGCTCTTCTGCCGTTGTTACGGTAAAGGGAAAGAGCTATTTGGTGGATGCGGGTGCGCCTGTTTCTCTGCTGATGCAGAAGAAGGGCATTCATCCCGGTACGGTCAAGGCGGTATTCATTACCCACAACCATGCCGACCACTACTACGGTCTGTGCGAGTTCGCCATCTCCATGAGCGGCTTCCATAACCGTTTGGTTCCCGATGCTCACGCAGAGGTCTTTGTACCTGCTGACCCCGATTTCTATCATCGTTTTATGCTGGGTCATGATCATACCAATCAGATCAACGTAAATGTCTATGAGGAAGGTCTCGTCTACAAGGACGAGCTGGTTCGCGTGACCTCCTTCCGTACCGAGCACTGCAACCCCTCTTATGGGTTCCTCTTCGAGGCCGAGGGCAAGCGTGTGGTATTTACCGGCGATATGAGCGGAAGTCTGAAGGATTATCCCACCGTTCTCACCGAGACCGATGTGGATGTGGCTGTGGTCGAGGCGGCTCACGCTCGCTACGCAAAGCCCGAGATCCAGGAGATCCTGAAAAAGACCAGAACCCGTCATATGCTCATCAATCACGTGTATGAGGGCTCGAATCCCCCCGAAGCCATTGCCGATTTCGTTGTTCAAATGCAGGATTACTTCGACGTAACCCTCACCCAGGACGACGACGTGTTCTTGGTGTAAGACTTACGAATAGTTTTTTACGCTTTTTAGAAAAAAGCTTGGCAAAAACTTTCATACAAAATATGGCTTGACTCATGTACACGTTCCTCGTGATCGTGTATGTGAAAAGGCAGAGTTCTTTCTCTAAGGAGGAAAACCGTCGGACTGCGTTGCTGAGCCAACATATGCGCAAGCATATGTCCCGAAGCGAAGCGAAGGAGGACACCGACGGTTTTCTTCTTTTTTGTTACGGGACGTCGAG
>JAFVYN010000018.1 GCA_017508605.1 Clostridia bacterium | reverse complement strand
TACAACAGAAAAGCCTGCTGAGGATACGGAGGCACCAGTTACCACGGAGAAAAAGCCCGCGATCGTTCTGCCTCCTGCCAAGGATGACGATGACGGTGGCGGATGGACCGACCTGATCCCTCTTACTTAATGAAAACGAGGTAATACAGACATGAAAAAAATTCTTCTGACCGTTATGCTGCTGATGGCATTGATCCTTTGTGCCAGTGCTTGCGGCGGCAATGATGACACAGCTTCACCCTGTACCACGCCGGAGCCCCCGATCTCGACTGTGGCTACCACAACTGTTGATGACGTGACCCCCCCTGTTAGCGGTACGACCTCCGCTGACACCACTGCGACTCCTACCGTGACCGAGGCGCCCGCAACCGAAAAGACCGACGTCACCACGACCGAGCCTTGGGGTCCGCTGATTCCCATCACGCCCAAGCCCTGAGTTCTAATCACGCGTTTTGTCCACTTTGCCGTTGGCAAGGTGGACTTTTTTCTTTTCCCCGGGTCTTGCTTTTGCGACGAAGCTTATTCATGCGAGAAAAGGGAAAAGGCGAAAACCCTGCGTGGTCTTTTCTTTTTCGGAGAACGGTGAAAATCAGCACTCTCCCCTTGACAAAAGAGCGAAAAGCGTGTAAACTATATACTGTGGTAAACTATCCATAAAATCATGATAAAGTGATGGGACAGCTATGGCAAAAAAGACGACTGAACAAGCCGTATACGATAATCGAAGCATACAGCAGCTGAAGGGCGCTGACCGAGTCAGAAAGCGTCCTGCCGTTATTTTCGGCTCGGACGGGCTGGACGGCTGCGAGCATGCTTTTTTTGAAATTCTTTCCAACTCTGTGGACGAAGCCCGTGAGGGCTATGGCTCGCTCATTACCGTCCGTGTTCAGCGTGACGGCACGATGGAAGTGACCGACCGCGGCCGCGGTGTGCCTCTCGATTATAACGAGGCTGAGGGACAGTGGAACTGGTACCTCATTTTCTGCGAGCTGTACGCCGGCGGTAAATACAATAACAACGAGGCGGGGGCGGCATATGAATTCTCCCTCGGTCTGAACGGACTCGGCGCGTGCGCAACGCAGTGTGCCTCGGAATTCATGTACGTGCGCTCCTCCGACGGACAGACGGTATCGGAGATCGACTTCGCCAAGGGTGAGCCTGTTTCCGAGCTTCGCAAACGCCCCTGCGGTAAAGGAGAGGGATATTCGGGTACGACCATCCGATGGAGGCCCGATCTTGAGGTCTTTAAGGCGATCATTATTTCCAAGGAGCATTATATCGAGGTTCTGAAGCAGCAGGCGGTAGTCAATAGCGGCATTTCCTTTGAGTTTTACTATGAAGAGGAAAACGGTGAATATTTCCATGAGATTTACTGCTATACCAACGGTATCGTTGACCGTGTGGCAGAGCTTGCGGGCGAGGACGTTCTGACAGCGCCCAAATTATTCAAGACCGAGACCTCGGGTCGCGACCGTCCCGATTTACCCGAATACCGACTGAAATTCGAGCTTGCCTTTACGATGTCCAACAAGACGCATGTCAAGGAGTATTATCATAACTCCTCCTTCTTAGAGCATGGCGGCTCGCCTGATCTTGCAACAGAAAGTGCCTTTGTTTCGGCGTTTGATAAGTATCTCAAGGAAAACGGTAAGTACAAAAAGGACGAAAAGAAGGTCACCTTCCAGGATATCGACGAGTCGCTGGTGCTTGTGATCAATTCCTTCTCGACACAGACAAGCTATGCCAACCAGACCAAGAAGGCAATCACCAACGAGTTTATCAAAAAGGCGATGACCGATTATATCAAGCGCTGGCTTGAGATCTTTTTCGCTGAGAATCCCCTCGATGCCGAGCGCGCGGCGGGACAGGTGCTTGTCAACAAGAGAAGCCGTGAGGCGGCGTATGATACCCGCATCAACATCGCCAAGAAGCTGAGCGGTACCATTGATATTTCCAACCGCGTGGAAAAATTCGTCAACTGCCGATCGAAGGATCCGAATTTCCGTGAGTTGTATATTGTGGAGGGTGACTCCGCTCTGACCTCCTGTAAGCTTGCGAGAGAGGCGGAATTCCAGGCGATCATGCCCGTCAGAGGTAAGACGCTGAACTGCCTCAAGAGCACCTATGACAAGATCTTTTCAAGTGATATCATCGTCGATCTTCTGCGTGTGATCGGGTGCGGTGTAGAGCTGGAGACCAAAAACCGCACCAAGGGAAAAGGAGCGGATCTTTCGATCTTCGATATGGATCGCCTCAAATGGAGCAAGATCATCATTTGCACCGATGCCGATGAGGACGGCTTCCAGATCCGTGTTCTGATCCTGACGATGTTTTACCGACTTCTTCCCACGCTTCTTCGCGAAGGGCGTGTCTATATCGCGGAATCCCCACTGTTTGAGATCACTACCAAGGATGAGACCTTCTTTGCGTATGACGAGAGAGAAAAGGTCGAGATCCTGAAGGTATTGGATGAAAAGAAACAGAAATACACCATTCAGCGCTCAAAAGGTCTTGGCGAAAACGAGGCTGACATGATGTCGAAGACCACCATGAATCCCGCTTCCCGACGGCTGATCCGTATTTGCGAGGACGATGCCTTCAAGACGGCGGAGATCTTTGATATCATGCTTGGCGACAATCCCGAACGGCGAAAGGATTTTATCGCAAGGCATGGAGCGGAGTATTTGTTCCAGGCAGATATTTGATTCATAAAACAAGCGGACGGGAGTTTGGCTCTCCCGCTTGTTTTTTACCTCATCATAAGGAGTTATTATGCTGAATTTACTGTACGGTCTGAATAGCGAAGGCTTACGGGCAGCTCTGTTTCAAAGGATCGAGACTATGCTTTCCGAAGACGCGCCCGTTCTTATGTTTGTTCCCGAACAGCAGGTGCTTGAGGCTGAGGGAGTGCTTGCCCGTCTTGATCATAAGCACTTGGGCGAGGTCTTGTCCTTCCGCCGCATGGCAAATACCGTGTTCCGCCGTTTCGGGGGGCTTCGGTATCACGCCCTCGGCAAGGGTGCCAAGCAGGTCGTGATGTGGCGTGCGCTGATGAGTGTCAGTGAGGCGCTGAGTGAATACCGCGGGATCTCGCTTGACGATATGGCGACGGTGCGCCTATTATACGATACGGTCGAGGAGCTTTCTTTGTACCGTGTGACTCCCGAGGCGCTCGAGGATGCCTCGCGGGAGGTAGAGGATGAGACATTTAGCCGTAAGCTTTCGGATATCGCGATGATCTATACCGCGTATCAGACCATTCTTGCTACCGAGCATGACGAGGCGGTGAAGGATCTTGACCGCGCAAGAGAGCTTTGCGACGGGAAGGGGATGTTCAAGGGCTATCACATCGTGCTGGACGCCTTTGACGGACTGACCCCCGACGAGGCAGATCTTCTCCGCGTGATCTTCAAGGAAGCGAAGGATGTGACGGTGGCGTTGTCCTATGACCGCCGTGACCGCCGCGCGATCTTCTCAAAGCTTGCCGATACCGACCGCCTTTTACGAAAGCTTGCCGCTGATACGCATCACGCGGTGGAGGAGAGCTACGCTGAGGAAGAGGGAGGGGCGCATCCCGATATTTTGTATTTTGCGAAGAATTATGAAAAGCGAAGCCCTGCACCCTTTGAAAGATCGGAAACCGAGGGGATCACAGCACTTGCTTGCCCCGGGATCTACGAAGAGGTCCGTTTCGTTGCCGCCGATATCAAAAGGCGTGTTATGGCAGGGGCGAGATACCGTGATTTTGCGGTGATCACACGGGATACCGACCGTTATCTCGGCATTCTGGATGCCGCCCTTGAGGGGGCGAAGATCCCGTTCTTTATCTCCTCACGCCGTGACGTGAGTGCCATGAGTACCTCACGCATGCTGCTTTCCGCTCTGGATATTCACGCCCGCGGCTGGAAGCGCGAGGACGTGATCGCCTTTATGCGTACCGGTCTGTCGCCCTTGACGGCGGAGGAATGCGATGCCGTGGAGGAATATGCCGAGGTATGGAAGATCTCGGGCAAGCGATGGTATGATGAATACGGCTGGCAGATGAATCCCTTTGGCTTTTCGGTTGAGTTTGATGAAAAGGCAGAGAAGCGCCTGAGCTATCTCAACACCCTGAGAGAAAAGCTCACGCTTCCCCTGACGGCGTTTTTTGAGGTCTTTGACGGCAACGCTACGGTAAAGACTGTTTCAACGGCGCTCGTACACTTCCTGCTTTCCATGAAGGTCGGCGAGAAGGTCTCACGGCGTGCCTCGTATGAGGATGCCTTTGGTAAAGCGGGGGATACCTTGGAGGATCATGCGCTTTTACACGATACCCTCATGAAGATCCTCGACGAGCTTGTTGAGGTTGCGGGCGATCTTCCCGTGCGTCCGCATGAATATTCCCGTCTTTTGTCGGTTCTTTTACAGGAAGCGGATATGGGTACGCTGCCGTCCCGCCTGGATGAAGTGACGGTGGGCGATGCCGCCCTGATCCGAAAAAACGGAACGAAGCACGTATATCTGATCGGATTGGAGGAGGGGGCATTCCCGAAAACGGTTTCGGATAACGGATGCTTTGACAATACCGAAAAGGAGACGCTCGCCCTTCTCGGGCTTGAGACGTCCCCCCTTGCCGACCGCCGCGCGCTCGACGAAAAGCTGTATTTTTACCGTGGTGTGACATCGGCTTCGGAGTCGGTGACCATGACCTATGCCTTTGGCGATCTGACGGGGAAGGAGGCATTTCCCTCGGGGGCATTGCTCGATACGCTCTCGCTGCTTATGGACCGTGAGGCGCTTCGGTATGAGAAGCTGCCCGTCGAAACGCTTTTGTACGGCGCGCCCGAG
>JAFVYN010000168.1 GCA_017508605.1 Clostridia bacterium | reverse complement strand
TCCCCTTCGGCAAAGGTAAAACGCCTTTTGATCGAACCGTACAAACTTTTACCGCTAACGGAGGGTATTTTCCCACCTGCCGCCTCCAGGCATGTTGGCAGAATATCAAGAGAATTGATCAGGTCCTGATTCACTTCCCGCGATCTTTCTTTGTGAGGAAAACGGACAAAAAACGGGATCCGCCACACCTCATCGTAAGCGCAGTTGTGCTTTCCCCACAAACCGTGATCGCCAAGCATTTCGCCATGATCGGCTGTAAAGATCACAAGAAGATCGTCCCCGAATCTGTTTTCGGCAGCCGCCAGGATCTCGCCAATCATTTCATCGATCAAAAGAACGTTCGCGTTATAGTTCTTCCGCATACAAAGCCAATACTCTTCGGTGTAATTTTTGCATGCGCACTCTTTTGCGGAATGACAACCGTCAATATTTCCGCCGCCATGGTAACTTTTGTGATGGATTCTGCCAGGCGAATCGAACTCTCCTTCTCGATATACACGAGGCGTCAGCCGATCGGTTTTTACGCGGTCCAGATAACTTTGGGGTGCATCCATGGGATAATGCGGTCCGCTGAAAGAAACCCACGCGAAAAAGGGCGTGTTGGGATCAGCCGTCTCAATATGCTTAATAGCTTTCTGAGCAGTCCAGATGTCCGGGTGCATCTCTTCGCGAGAAGGAAACGGGTAAACCTTCTGATATAAAGGGTTCCAAACCGCGTCACGTGCTGCTTTCAGTGTTTCGTCCCGATCCGCTTCTTTTGCCCAATCGTCCATGAACCACACCGACACCTGCTTATCATCCTCAAGATCCAGATGGTCCAGGCCGAGTGACAAATAATATTCTTTAAATGCATCATAAGGCAAAGTACGGTCACTTCGTGTTTCACCGTAAGGAACGGGAGCAAAGTGACATTTTCCGAACATGGAAATATGATACTCTTCTTTTTTAAGCTCGGTAAACAAATTAGGGATTCCGTTATCAAGCGGGCACTTTCTGAAATTGCTGTACGCCCCGCTCTCATGGGGATACACCCCGGTCAGAATTGCGCAACGTGCGGGCAAACACCACGGAGACACCGTATAAGCGTTTTCATAACGCACACCTTCTTCGGCAATTCCATCAATATGAGGGGTTGAAATCGCTTTATTCCCGTAAGAAGACAGTGTCGCTTTGTTCAGTTCATCACAAGTGATCAACAAAATAGCAGGCTTTGTCATTGATATCCTCCGAAGCACATTAATCTTTTTTTCATTATAACACAAGAACCTGAAAAACACAACCTAAAACAGCATTTTTTGAACACATCCTCCTCGGTTTTTGGCGAATATCTCTTCATCCGAATTATGAACTTTTTCATTTTTTTAACGAAGTTAACAATTTGCTCTTGACAAATTCAAAATTTTGTTATATAATTAGCCTAACATACTGTATAAGTGTTTCTGTACCGCGTTCACGCACTGATACATACGGAGGTATTAAATGGGCACCAAACTTCTTGTCATTGACGACGATTCCAATATCAGCGAAATGCTCTCGCTCCATCTTGAAAGCGAAGGTTATGAGGTCAAGACAGCACCGGATGGCGTATAAGGAATGAATTATTTTAAAATGTATGAGCCGGATCTTGTACTTTTGGATATTATGCTGCCGAGAAAAGACGGATGGCAGGTATGCCGTGAAATCCGTGAAATCTCAACCAAGCCGATCATCATGATTACTGCCAAAAGTGAAACCTTTGATAAGGTTTTAGGTCTTGAGCTTGGCGCGGATGACTTTCTCGTTAAACCAATTGATATCAAGGAACTGATCGCACGTATCAAAGCGGTTCTTCGCCGTTGCTCGGCGCGCGAGATCCCGATCGATAATGAGGTTGTTAAATTCGATAACATTGAAATCAGCCGTCAAAAATATGAGCTGAAGCTTCGCGGAAAGAGTGTTGATGTTCCCCCGAAAGAACTTGAACTTCTCTATTTTCTCGCCTACAATTTTAACCGTGTTTTTTCAAGAGACCAGCTTCTTGACAAAGTATGGGGATTTGATTACCTCGGTGACTCAAGAACGGTAGATGTTCACGTCAAACGGCTTCGCGAAAAGCTCGACGGCGTATCCGATAAATGGTTACTAAAAACCGTTTGGGGTGTTGGGTATAAATTTGAAGTTCTGCAATAAAACGTCTAAAAAGTCGAAGTCCAATACGGGCTTCGACTTTTTTATTACTTATTTTGAAGTGAAAGTGTTTTTTCATAAGCGGCAATAACCGCATTCATAGCGGCGGAACGAACTGCACCATTTTCAAGCGCGCGTACACCTTGAATCGTTGTTCCGCCGGGAGAACACACCGCATCTTTCAAATCGCTGAGATGACCGTACTCCTCAATCATTCGTCCTGCGCCAATCAGCGTTTTGGCGGCATAACGAATCGCTTTATCACGCGGCAAACCGCAAGCTACAGCACCGTCGGAAAGCGCTTCCGCAAAGAGATACACGAATGCAGGCCCGCATCCGGATAACGCACTTGCGGCATCAATTTTTTCCTCTGAAATTTCATCCAATAATCCTGCTTTATCAAAAATGCGGCAGAACTCCTTTTTATCTATATCATCAACATTCCGGCATGCATATTCGATAACACCTTCTCCTAAGGAGACCGGTGTATTCGGCATCATGCGGATCACCTGAACGGAGCAAGGACCTATAACGAACTCTCCCATCATTTCATGTAAAATCTCATCGATCGAAACGGAAGCCGCCATACTAACAAGAATAACATCGGAACGGCTTAAAAGAAGCCCCTTGATCTCATTCAAAGAGGCTACCAAGACCTGCGGTTTAACTCCCAGCATCACAAATTTTGCGTGACGGGCAATGTCATCAGCCGTTGTAACAACTACTCCGCATTCTTTTTTTAACGCTTCTGTTTTTTCGGGATGCTTATCGCAAACGGCGATCTCATTTCCGGGAAGCGTCTTGGCAAGTGCTCTGACAAGAGCACCTCCCATATTTCCACAGCCAATACAACCAATGCTATACTTCATGTTAAAAGCTCCTTTTTTGTGATAGTCTATTATACAACCGAATCTTGACTTTGTCAATAAAAAACTCGGAAATCTGATGCAAGCATCAAATTCCCGAGTTTTTTTATTAATACATGCCGCCCATGCCGCCGCCTGCAGGCATTGCAGGTGCCGGAGGATTGTCTTCCTTCTTGTCAGCAACAAGCGCTTCGGTAGTAAGAACAGTCGATGCGATCGATGCCGCGTTTTGAAGAGCCGAGCGGGTCACCTTCGTCGGATCTACAATACCTACTTCCATCATATCGACATACTTCTCGTTGTAAGCATCAAAGCCAAAGCCCTTTTTCTTGGAACGCATGATCTTATCAACCACAACGGAGCCTTCAAAACCTGCATTTTCAGCAATCTGACGAACAGGAGCCTCGAGCGCCTTCAGTACGATCTTCACACCGATTCTTTCATCGCCCTCGGTAGTCTTCAAAAGAACTGCAACATCGTCGATTACATTAAGATATGCCGTACCGCCGCCTGCAACAATACCTTCTTCAACAGCTGCCTTAGTCGCGTTGAGCGCATCTTCGATGCGAAGCTTCATTTCCTTCATTTCCACTTCAGTAGCCGCACCGACCTTAATGACAGCAACACCACCGGCAAGCTTGGCAAGACGTTCCTGAAGCTTTTCGCGGTCGAAATCAGAAGTTGTGGTTTCAATTGCCGAGCGAATCTGTGCAACTCTTGCCTTGATTGCGTCCTGATCACCCGCGCCGTCAACAATAATGGTGTTTTCTTTATTGACCTTGACCTGCTTTGCTCTGCCGAGCTGATAGATGCTGGTTTCCTTAAGATCAAGACCAAGTTCATCTGTAATAACTTCACCGCCGGTCAGGATGGCAATGTCACGGAGCATTTCTTTTCTTCTGTCGCCGAAGCCGGGCGCCTTGACTGCCACGCAAACGAACGTACCGCGAAGCTTGTTGAGGATCAGCGTAGTCAGAGCTTCACCCTCTACGTCTTCCGCAATAATGAGAAGCTTCTTTCCTGCCTGAACAACTTGTTCCAGGAGAGGAAGAATGTCCTGAATCGCAGAAATCTTCTTGTCAGTAATCAGAATGTATGCGTCATCGAGAACGGCTTCCATCTTATCCGCATCAGTTGCCATATAAGGCGAAAGATAGCCGCGGTCGAACTGCATACCTTCTACCACGTCACACGAGGTTTCGGCGGTTTTCGATTCTTCCACTGTGATAACACCGTCAGCCGTTACCTTTTCCATTGCGGTAGCGATCAGATTACCAATTTCTTCACTACCCGACGAAACTGTACCGACTCTGGTAATATCGGCAGTACCGTTTACTTTTTGGGAATTGGCTTTCAATGCCTGAACAGCCTTCTCGACGGCTTTGGCAATACCTTTGCGGATCACCATCGGATTGGCACCCGCAGTAACGTTCTTCATGCCCTCGGCAATGAACGCCTGTGCGAGAAGCGTTGCGGTGGTCGTGCCGTCACCTGCGGCATCGTTTGTCTTGGTCGCCACTTCCTTAATAAGCTGTGCGCCCATGTTCTCCATCGGATCTTCAAGTTCGATCTCCTTGGCGATGGTAACACCGTCGTTCGTAATCAGAGGTGCGCCGTATTTTTTATCAAGAACAACGTTTCTACCCTTGGGACCCATGGTGATCTTCACGGTATCTGCCAATTTGTCGATACCGGCTTTTAATGAATTACGGGCATCAATGCCGTAAGAAATAATTTTTGCCATACGTGTTTCCTTCTTTCTCGTGATTCTGAATCCAAATTGTCAATTATTCAACAACTGCAAGAATATCGCTGCATTTAACGATCGTATATTCCACACCGTCAAGCTTGATCTCCGTGCCGGAATACTTTGAAGTAATTACCTTCTGTCCGACAGTAACGTCAACAGGGATCAAAGAACCGTCTTCTGCGCGAGAACCCGGACCGACCGCAACAACTTCCGCGATCTGAGGTTTTTCCTTAGCGCTTGCTGCCAAAAGGATACCGCTTTTGGTCGTTTCTTCAGCTTCTACCATTTTAACGACAACGCGGTCCTGGAGAGGTTTTAATGTCATATTCAAATACCATCCTTTCTTTGCGACGGCGAGGCGGAAAAACACTACTCGCCGTAAATTCGCTCATGCGAACACTTTATATTGTATACAAATTTACATTGTTATCAATAACCCACAACTACTTTTTAACAAAAAATTAACAATTAAAGAGGTTTTTTCCATACTGAATTCGGTTCTTACGAGAATAAAGTAAACTATACTTGAAAAAGGAGATTTCTATGCTTGACTACCTTACACACGGGATCATGACACCCATCCTTCTTTTGGCACTTATCACAGTGGGTGGTATGTTTTGGATTCGTTTGCGCTTTTTTCCCATTCTCAAAATAAAAGACATTCTTAGGTCACTTTTTGACCGTCGATCGTCTTCCGCTTCGTGGCGCGCCCTTTCGGTAGCGCTTGCCGGTACTCTCGGTGTAGGCAATATTGTCGGAATTGCATACGCAATAAAAGCGGGAGGCGCGGGAAGTATATTCTGGATGTGGGTAAGCTCTTTATTTGCCATGATTCTGAAATACAGCGAAACCGTTCTGGCAATGCTGCATCGCCGTCAACATCCCGCCACGCATCTAAAACAACCGTCCATCATCACTGAAACTGTCGGCGGTCCTATGTATTACATAACCAATCGTCCTTTCAGCATACTGTTTGCTATTCTCTGCATCGCTTCTTCTTTTACTGTGGGAAATCTGATCGGAACATCTGCTGCGACAGCGGCACTGACTACAATTTTTCCTATTCCCGCTTTCTTTATCGGAATTTTGTTTTGTCTTCTGACGCTTGCCATAACCTTTCGCGGTATTTCAATCATCACCAAATTCTGTTCGGCAGCAATCCCTTTCTTTTCTCTTGTTTATCTTCTTATGTGCGGAGCTGTGCTGCTCCACAACCGTACCGTTCTGCCTTCTCTTCTCCTTCGTATCGTGAGTGAAGCATTTTCGGTGAAGGCAATCGGAACGGGACTTACGGGAAGCGTCTTCTTTCACGCGCTGCGTGAGGGTTTTACTAAGGGTCTCATCACCAATGAAGCGGGATGCGGGACGGCACCGATCGCGCATGCCTCGTCCGATAGCAACCGCATCGTTCCTCAGGGCTTTCTCGGTATCATCGAAGTGTTTTTCGATACAGTGATTCTCTGCACCGCCTCCGCCCTTGTCATTCTGCCTGCATTTGACCGTGATCCTACTCTTGACGGGTATGCACTGGTCTCTTCTGCCTTTTCCTGTGTGTTCGGAAAACTAACCGACTATCTTCTCGCTGTTCTTATTTTTTTCTTTGTCCTTGCCACCCTCGTCGGCTGGTCTTACTACGGCAGGACAGCACTCAGCTATCTGACAAAAAGAAAAAGAATTCTCTCTGTCTATCTTATTGTATTTGCTTTCGTTGCTTTTTGGGGTGCAATCGGCGTGCCGTCAATACTTTGGACGCTTGCCGATCTCACGCTCGGACTCATGACACTGATCAATGTCCGGTATCTCTTTCATCTTCGCGGTGAGATTATCAATGAAACCAATCGTTTTTTCAATTCTTGAAAAACGAAAAAAGAACCGAGAGACTGACGCGTGCGCCGATCTCTCGGTTTCTCATAATCACCAGATTACAGGCATTCCGTTTTCCTCGTGCCAGAATAACCCCTCTGCTTCAGGCTTTTCTTCACTGTAGTAATAGATCGTGCCTGGCTTCCCGTAGAAGATTCTGACCTTAGCCCAATCCTCCTGCGTTCCACAGTAAAACAGAGTCTTGATCACATGAAGCGTGGCATCAGAAATCCAAGTTACTGTTTTGGGAAGAATTAACTCTTGAAGATTTACACAAACCGTACAAGACAGATCCTTTATCGCCCTTACAGCCTCAGGAACACGAAGCAACTTCTCCTTCGTCACAGCGGCAATCATGAAATCCTGATTATCCACAAGGCATGAGTTTATTACGCGGAAGCGTGGGCAATTTCCAATAATATTAAGTTTCTCAAGCTTGGAACATTTTGAAAACGCACCCACCGAGATCTTCAAAAGATAAGACGGCAGATATATACGTTGAACACCACAAAGATCGGAAATAGAACAAGGCTTCTGCTCATACACTGTGTAGGTGCGGAACTCTCCCGTTGGCACGTGATAATCATTTTGCTGTCTTTCCGTCTCGGTAATACCGATGTAGGCAACCGAGATACCATTGACCTGATAAGGGACACGCACCTCACCGTTGTCACACTTCTGTATACCGACAAGAGAAAGACATTTTGAGCCTGTAGTTTTCGTGATCAGCTCAAACGTCAAACCTATTTTCCCATTTTCACTTTTCCAAACGATCGTATTCAAAGCACTTTCTCCTAATCGACTATTATGCACCGCATTGCAGTTGTTCGTCGAACAATTTTGTTGAAAGGTAGCGGTCCCCTGTATCGGGCAAGATCACAACGATATTCTTATCTTGATTCTCCTCGCATAACGCTAATCTTTTCGCGGCGGCAAGAGCGGCACCGGAAGAGATCCCGACGAGAATACCCTCACACTTAGCCAGTTTTCTTGCGGCATCATACGCCTCTTCTTCGCATACTGTCATAACAGTGTCTATCAGCGAAGTATCTAAAACAGCGGGGACGAAATTCGCACCGATCCCCTGTAATCCGTGCGGTGCGGCATAACCTTCAGAAAGCAATGGGGAGCGTTTCGGCTCAACAGCTATGACAGATACGCCCGGGATCTTTTCTTTCAGATAACGCGCTGTCCCGGTCAAAGTGCCACCCGTTCCGACTGTTGCCACAAAAATATCGACCTGTCCATCGGTATCTCTCACAATTTCAGGTCCTGTTGTCAAATAATGCGCATTGGCATTGGCGGGATTATCAAACTGACCGGGGATGAATGATCCCGGAATCTCGTCTGCCAATTTCTCCGCTTTGGCGATCGCACCCTTCATGCCGTCAATTCCCTTTGTCAGAACAACTTCGGCACCGTATGCCGCAAGAAGTCGCCGTCTTTCAACACTCATCGTATCGGGCATTGTCAGGATCACGCGATACCCCCTCGGAATGGCTACGGCACAAAGACCGATACCGGTATTCCCGCTGGTGGGTTCAATGATAACACCGCCTTGATGAAGCTTCCCTGTTCTCTCAGCATCTTTCAGCATTTCAAGGGCTGCGCGGTCTTTTACACTTCCCGCCGGATTCAGATACTCTAATTTAGCTAATATGTTGGCTCGGTGTCCTTCCTGTTCCGCTGTTCTCAAAAGCCGAAGCAGGGGGGTATTACCGACAAGCTCTTCAAAATTTGTTTTGATATTCATACAGTCTCCTATAAAAAACGGTCGGCAATACCGACCGTTTGATTCAATTGGATCACACGATCGCTCTCAGACACTTTAAGACGGCAAGACCGTCAAAGGCTTCGTATATTGTCTTTTTGGACATATCCTCACACAAAATCGAATGAACGCCGTCCTTGGAATTCAGCAGCGCGAGTGAAGGGATTCGTTCATATAAAATGTCGGCATCAGCTTGCACCAACAGACAAAACGCGTCGGGAGTCTCTTCAGGCGAAAGAAGCGACTCATCGTTGGGTAAAAAGAAGGTGTAGCCATTACTGTCAGAACGGTTGATTGCAGCAATAATATCACTGACGACCGCACTTGCCGTAGGAAGCTTGCCCGCGCCCATGCCATAAAACATCACGTCTCCAAGATCGCCAGCCCGTACCTTAACAGCGTTAAACACACCCTTTGCCGAATACAAAGGATTGTCAGCAAGAACCACAGCAGGCGATACCGTCATCATGATGCCCGAGGCAGTTTTTACAGCGCTCGCGATCAATTTCAACGCACCGCCGCAAGACACCGCAAACGTACTGTCCTCTGATGTAATGGCGGTAATCCCCTCACAGGGGACATCCTCAGCACTCACAAGCTTACCCCATGCCACTGCAGCAAGGATCATGATCTTGCGACAAGCGTCAGCACCCGAAATATCAGCCGTCGGATTTGCCTCGGCATATCCGAGTTTTCTCGCTTCAGACAGCGCACTTTCAAAAGATGCGTTACAGTCATGCATCCGTGTCAGAATATAGTTGGTCGTACCGTTCAGGATGCCGTCAATTCTGGATATCGCACAGCTTTTCAATGAATCATCCAGGGCGTGAAGAATCGGAATTCCTCCTCCGACCGAAGCCTCGTAAAGATAGTGAACACCGTGTTCTCTTGCGGTTGCCAGGAGCAAATCACCCATGCGTGCCACTACTTCCTTATTTGACGTCACAACGCTCTTGCCCGCCTTAAGAAGTGCTATGGAATAATCATATGCGGGTTGTGTGCCACCCATCATTTCGCAAACCACCGTAACGTCGGGATCATTGACGATCACATCGATATCAGTGACAGCGCGATCCGCATAAGGAGTATCGGAAAGATCACGTTTATCCAACACATATTTTATCCTGATTTCATCGCCGATGATCTTGGAGATCTTTTCTTCATTATTTGCCAATACATCCGCAACACCACTTCCGATATTTCCGAAGCCCAAAATCGCAATCGAAATCACACATTTCACCTTCTTTTCAAAAAACTTTTTTCCACAAGCGTGAATATAAAGAAATTATAACACTTTTCCAAACGTTTGTCAAGTGATTTTTGTGTATTGCAGCACAACGGACATATTGATACCACAAATGTCCGTTTTTGTTTCATTATTCTTTGAAAACATCGATTGGGATTGACTTTTTTACAATTATTCTGTATAATAGTAATAACTGACATACTGTCAATTTACGCAAAACAAAGGAGATCATTATGATTTGCGAATCTTATTCCAACCGTATGTGCCGCAAGCTTGAAGCCATCAACAAGCTTTACGCGCAAATGATGTATGAAAAGGTCGATGAAGTCTCTTCGATTTCTTACCTTGAAACGCTTGATCATTTAAGACAAGCCCCCACCGAGGGTCTTTCCCCCTTGCAACCCGGAACCGTCTGGGGCGGCGAATACGTCAACATGTGGGTAGTCGGTGAATATACCGTGCCCGCACATCTTGAAGGGCAGTCGCTGTGGCTGATTCCTCACACAGACGCTTATGAAACACTCTATTTCCGAAACGGCAAGCCTGACGGTATTTTTAATTCCAAGGGCGACTATATGGGTATTATGCATTCGGTTCAGGTGCTGACGACCTCTGCCAAAGCCGGTGAAACGATCTCGGTTGCGCTCGAATGCTATGCGGGTCACTTTCAGGCTGACGAAAAGCCTTATAATAACTACGGAATTGACGATCCTAAAGGTCCCAGCTATAAGCACACCTTCCAATCTCTTGACGTGTGTGTGGTTAACAGCGAAATTTATGATTTTGTTTTTAATCTGAACATCACAACGCAGATGGCTCAAAAGCTCGACAATAACAATTTTGTCCGCGCGCGTGCCAGAACCGTCTGCGAAAAAGTCTTCACCGAGATCATTCAATATCCCGCCCACTACGATGCTGCACGCGTACAAGCATCCGTTGTTAAATGTAATGCTATCCTTCGCGAGTTTTTGAAAAAGACTCACGCTGATGAAAGCCGCGGTAAGGTTGGAATCATCGGATCTTCGCATCTCGATACCGCTTGGCTTTGGCCCGTCGCGGAAACCGTCAGAAAGAGCGCACGTACCTTCTCCAATGTCTGCGCTCTGATGGACCGCTATCCCGAATACACCTTCATCCAGTCCTCCGCTCTCCACCTTGACTGGCTCCGCCGTCATTATCCCGATACCTTTGAACGTATTTCTCACTATATCAAAGAAGGCAGATATGAGCCGAACGGCGGCGTTTGGGTCGAGTGCGACTGTAATATTACCTCGGGCGAATTAATGGCGCGTCAGTTCCTGTACGGTCAACTTTACACCAGAAAGCACTTCGATTATACCGCTGACTGCTTCTGGCTGCCCGACACCTTCGGATACAGCGCGGCAATTCCTCAGATCATGCTGGAGAGTGAAGTCAAATACTTCTACACCACCAAAATGGGCTGGAACGATCTTAACCGCTTCCCCTACACCACGTTCAAGTGGAAGGGTATTGACGGCTCGAGTGTTCTCACACATCTTCATAAGATTGACGTATCGCCCGACGTTGCCGATGTTGTTTTCAACATTTCGGATATTACCAACAAACAGGGCTTTGAGAGGAAGCTTCTTCCCTTCGGTCACGGAGACGGCGGCGGCGGACCTACCCCCGCCATGCTCGAAAAAGCTCGCCGTATCAAGGATGTGGCAGGTCTTCCCGAAACGTATTATACCACTGTCAGCGACTTCATGAAGAACGCCGAGCTTGCCGCAGACGAGCTTCCTACTTACGCGGGCGAACTGTATCTTGAGCTTCACAGAGGAACGCTCACGCAGATGCACGATATGAAGCGTACCAACCGTAAGTGCGAATATGCGCTTCGTGATATGGATTACTTCAACGTTCTTGCAGGTATAGACAAAGATGATAAGACCACCGAACTTTATCACGTCCTTCTTCAGAATCAGTTCCATGATATTCTTCCCGGAACCTGTTATACCGGTGTCACACAGAAAGCAATTGCTGAAAATCTCGCCGCTATAAAAGAGGCAAAATCCATTTCT
>JAFVYN010000167.1 GCA_017508605.1 Clostridia bacterium | reverse complement strand
GGTATGGTCTATTATTTTGCGAAAAAATGGAGGACTTAACATGGCAAAAGTATCGGTCAAACCGGTGATGCTCGGCACGCAGCAGCGTATGAGCTTTGCCAAAATCGACGAAGCGATCGGCGTTCCCAATCTGCTTGACGTACAGAAGCTGTCGTACAAGTGGTTCCTTGAGGAAGGCCTTCGTGAGGTTCTTGCGGACGTTTCGCCGATCGTGGACTATTCGGGCAATCTTTTCATCGAATTTGTGGATTACAAGATCGACGTCAAATCGCCCAAATATCCTGAAGATGAATGTAAGGAACGCGACGTAAACTTCGCCGCTCCCCTGAGAGTTACCGTGCGCCTTTATAATAAGGAAACGCAAGAGGTAAAAGAGAAGGAGATCTTCATGGGCGATTTCCCGCTCATGACAGATAACGGTACCTTTATTATTAACGGTGCTGAGCGTGTCGTCGTATCGCAGATCGTACGTTCCCCCGGCATGTATTATGACAGCGCAATCGACAAGTCGGGCAAAAAGGTCTATATGGCTACCGTCATCCCTTATCGCGGTGCGTGGCTGGAATACGAGACCGATGCCAACGACGTGTTCTATGTCCGTATTGATAAAAACAGAAAGATCCCCGTTACCGTTCTCATCCGCGCGCTGAGTGACAAGTACGGCTCGGATGAAGAGATCTTTTCGCTCTTCGGCGATGATGTCAAGATCAAGGCAACCGTTGAGAAGGACGGCATGAATGCCGAGGCTGTGAAGAACGGCACGACGGCAAGAGAAGAGGCTCTGAAGGAGATCTACAGAAAGCTCCGTCCCGGTGAGCCTCCGCTCGTGGAATCGGCGGAAACGCTCGTCAACAATCTCTTCTTTGATCCTAAGAGATATGACCTTGCGAACGTCGGACGTTATAAATTCAATAAGAAGATGGCAATCTCCTCCCGTGCTATCGGCCGCACGCTTTCCCGCCCCGTAGCAAGCACCCTGACGGGTGAGATCCTTGCCATGGACGGTGAGGAGGTAACGAAAGAAAAGGGTCTTCTCTTCGACAACAATGCTGTCAACGAGGTATTCGTTCTCGACGAGCATGGCGCGGAAGTCAAGATCATTTCCAACGGTACGGTATCGGCTGAGGCGGTTCTCGGCTATTCGCTCAGCAGTGTCGGTGTCAAGGAAAAGGTGGTATATTCCGTTCTTGCCGAGATCGTCGAGGCTTCGGCAGGCGACAAGGATGCCATCCTCAAGACCTGCCGTGACAGAGCGGCAGAGCTTTGCCCCAAGCATATCACGAAGGCGGACATTCTCGCCTCGATCAACTATCTTGTCACGCTCTCTCACAACGTGGGTTCTGTCGATGATATCGACCATCTCGGCAACCGCCGTCTGCGTTGCGTCGGTGAGCTTCTCCAGAACCAGCTCCGCATCGGTTTCTCGAGAATGGAAAGATCGTCAAGGAGCGCATGACCATTCAGGATGCTGATTCGGTATCTCCTGAAGCGCTCATCAATATCAGACCTCTTGTTACCGCGATCCGCGACTTCTTCGGTTCGTCCCCTCTGTCGCAGTTCATGGACCAGAACAACCCCCTTGCCGAGCTGACGCACAAGAGACGTCT
>JAFVYN010000166.1 GCA_017508605.1 Clostridia bacterium | reverse complement strand
CGTTTCGTGCCGACAAGACCCGAGACGCTTTTTGACGCCATGCTTGCCTCGGCTGAAGCAAACAGGACCTTTTTTCTGTATCCGAATTTGTCCGCCCTTTCCGATCGCGGCGCCGTTGACCGTCACGTGGCGTCCTCGCTTCACGTCGGGGGGATTTCGCCGGTAGCAGAGGAGGCGGCACTTGCCGAAGCGCTTCTCATTGCCGAGGATACCTCCTGCCGACTTCACGTGTCGGGCGTGTCGACCGCCAAGAGCGTTTCGTTGATCCGGGGCGCGAAAATGGCAGGCATCGACGTGACGGCGGACACCTCGCCGCTCTATTTCTTTTTCAGCGACAACGAGCTTCTGTTCCGCGGGCTTCACGCCAAGGTCATGCCCCCGCTCAGACGGGAAAGCGACCGCCTGGCGGTGATCGAGGGCATCCGTGACGGCACGATTGATGCCATTGCCTCCCATCACGTTCCCTTTGCCGAGCGTGATTACGAGGGCAGAACGCTTTCGGACGCGCCCTTTGGCGCGGTGGGGCTGGAGACAGTCCTTGCGGCATCGGTCGAGGGGCTTCTCACCCGCGGCATCGTCACGATCGTTCAGCTGATCGATCTGATCTCGGGCGCGCCGAGGCGCATTCTCGCGGGCATGGGCTGTCAGTCCCAAACGCCTCGCTTTGAAGTGGGAGAGTGCGTGAACTTCAATATCGTCTCTCTCGACCGTCCCGTGACGGTCACGTCGGCGCTTTTCAAAAACCGTGCGATGAATACCCCTTTTATGATGTCGACCCTGCAGGGCAGGGTGGAAAAGACATTCCGAAACGGTATCGAGCTGAAATAAACGATGGTTTTGGATGTGATCTGTTAAATTTTTCGCAATTTCGGTGTTTTTTTGTGTTTATCCCCTTGCATTTTGGCAGAGTCTGGTGTAAAATATAGTGTTGAGGCAATCAGCACAGGCACCGTGCTTGTATGCTTCACCGTAAAAATATACTGATCCTCCCCCGCCTTCGGCTCAGAGGCGGCGGATATCCCGAATAAGACTCAGAATCATGGGTCTTGATAGAGAAAGGAACAACATCTTGAAACGATTTGTTTATGCCGATAATGCGGCAACCACAAAGGTACTTCCCGAAGTCAGGGACGTGATGATGCCCTTCTTTGATGAAGTTTACGGCAATCCCTCCAGCGCTTACAGCAAGGGCACCGAGGCTGCCTCTCCCCTTATGCAGGCGCGCGAGACCATAGCCTCCCTGCTTGGCGCGAAAACCACCGAAATTTTCTTTACGGCTTCGGGCAGCGAGGCCGACAACTGGGCGATCAAGGGCGCGGCGCAAGCCAATGCCAAGAAGGGTCGCCATATCATCTCCTCGAAATTCGAGCATCACGCCGTTCTTCATGCGCTGGAGTCCCTTGAGCGTGACGGCTTTGAGGTCACTTATGTTGACGTGAACAAAAATGGTGTGATCGATCCCGCCGACGTGGAAAAGGCGATCCGCCCCGATACCACCCTGATCGCCATCATGATGGCGAACAATGAGATCGGCACGATTCAGCCCATCAAGGAGATCGCCGCCATCGGTAAGGCACACGGCGTGACGGTCTTCACCGATGCCGTGCAGGCAGTTGGCAACATGCCCGTTAACGTCAAGGAGCTTGGCGTGGACATGCTCTCTCTTTCGGGTCACAAGATCCACGCGCCCAAGGGTATCGGCGTGCTTTACATCCGCACCGGTACACGTTGCCGCACATTGATCGACGGCGGCGGACAGGAGCGCGGCAGACGCGGAGGAACCGAAAACGTAGCCTTCGCCGTTGCGCTTGCCAAGGCGCTGGAGATCGCGACTGCCCGTCTTTCGGATATGGCGCGTGTCAAGGCGATGCGCGACAGACTGATGAACACCCTGCTTGACAAGATCCCGTATGCGCACGTCAACGGCGATACCGATAGGCGTCTTGCGGGCAATCTTAATATGACCTTTGAATGTGTGGAGGGTGAAAGCCTTCTGATGTGGCTCGATGCCTCGGGTATCTGCGCGTCGACAGGCTCGGCTTGTAACTCGGCATCTCTTGAGCCTTCTCACGTACTGCTTTCGATCGGTGTTCCGGTCGAGCATGCGCACGGCTCACTCAGATTCTCGCTCTCTCACGAAAACACCGAAGAGGACGTTGACCACATCATTCAGACCCTGCCCGTGATCGTGCAGAGACTCAGAGACATGAGTCCGCTTTACAACAGCACGATGGCAAGAGTCAAAGAATAAATAACGAAAGGGAATACGATATGTACAGCGAAAAGGTAATTGACCACTTCACAAATCCCCGTAACGTCGGCGAAATTGCCGATGCTAACGGTGTCGGTGAGGTCGGTAACGCCAAATGCGGCGATATTATGAGAATTTATCTGAAAATTGATGACAACGGTATCATCACCGACGTCAAGTTCAAGACCTTCGGCTGCGGTGCTGCCATTGCCACCTCCTCGATCGCGACCGAAATGATCAAGGGCAAGAGCGTCAGCGAGGCTCTGACCCTGACCAACAAGGCGGTCATTGAAGCCCTCGACGGACTGCCGCCCGTCAAGGTCCACTGCTCGGTGCTTGCCGAGGAAGCCGTCAAGTCTGCCATTGCCGACTACTACACAAGACGCGGCGAGGAAGTTCCGCCCGAAGCGATCATCTGTGACGGCTGCTGTGACTCCTGCGACTCTTGCTCGACGCATGCCGAGTGATCTTTTCTGATACAGAAGAAAAGGAAACGTAATATGATGAATACCCCGAAGACACGTGTGCTTCTGGGAATGAGCGGCGGTCTCGATTCCACCTACGCGGCTCGCCTTCTCAAGAAGGCGGGCTATGAGGTGGTGGGGGCCGTCCTTGTTTTTTCAGAGCATACCGAAACCGAAAGCGCGAGGATCGCCGCGCGCGAAGTGGATATTGAATTGATCGAGATCGACGCGCGCGAGCGCTTCCGACAGTTTGTGATCGATGATTTCGTGTCGGAATACGCAAGGGGCAGAACGCCGAATCCCTGTGTGGTCTGCAACCGCTTTGTCAAGATCGCGCTTCTTTACGAAGAAGCGATGAAGCGCGGTTTTTCATACTTCGCGACGGGTCACTACGCTCGTGTGACGAAAGAAGGCGACCGCTATGCCATCCGCATGGCGGAAGATCCCGCAAAGGATCAGAGCTATATGCTGTGGGGACTGTCCCAGGAGATGCTGAAGGCATTTCTGACACCGCTTGCCGAGGTGAATAAGGCTGAGGTCAGAAAAGAGGCGCTCGTGATCTCGCTGTCAGCCGCCGAGAAGAAGGAAAGCCAGGATATCTGCTTCATTCCCGACGGAGACTACGTGAGATTTATCGGAGAATATGCCAAATTGCATCATGACAGCCGTCTTCTTGCCGCCTTTGAGAGCGGGAATTTTGTGTCGAAGTCGGGCGAGGTTCTCGGGAAACACCGCGGTATCGTGCATTATACCGTCGGTCAGCGCAAGCATCTCGGGATCGCGCTGGGCTATCCCGCCTTTGTGACGAAGATCGACCCCGAAAGCCGCGCGGTGACGCTGTCGGGTAAGGACGGCACTTACGAACAAGAGATCACGGTGGACGGACTGGTCTTTCAGGCGCTGTCTGAGGAGGACGCACGTGATGGTTTCAGCGCTCTTGTCAAGATCCGCTATGCCGCAAAGCCCGTGCCATGCCGGGTGAAGATCGAAGAAGGCAGAGCTCGTGTCATCTTTGACGAGCCTCAGCGCACCCCTGCGGCGGGTCAGTCGGCGGTTTTTTACCGTGGCGAGACCGTTCTTTTCGGCGGCGTGATCGCATAATGGGGCGATATTCCAAAAAATATCGAACCAACGGTTTTGGCATTTGCCAAAACCGTTGGTTTTTTTCAATATTTTTGAGATATTTGCGGATATATGTGTGCTTTTTTGTCCTATCCCGTGAAAATAGTTGATTCTGTTTGCGTATTTCGCTACAATAAAAGAAGAAAGCCGTAGCTTGCGGCATAAAAATGAATGGAGTATCTGTATGAAAAAGCTTTGGATCCTTCTTATGTTCTTGGTTCTTGCGGTTTCGCTGATCGCCTGCGGCGATAAAACCGAGACAACTACCTCGGCAGATGAAACAACTACAGCGGATGTTGTAACGACAACTGCCACCGAAACTACCGTTCCCCCCACAACTGACGCACTGGAGGAGACTGACGATTATACCGCTGTTCTGAACGGCGAAGTCTGGAATCCTGACGATGCGGTGGATACCGACGGCTTCGTGCTTTGCGGAAGCGGAAGCGATGTTGCGACCAAGATCGCGCTTCAGTACAAAAACCGCAAGTATTACCTGAAGAATGATGACGGCAGTAAGACAGAGATCAAGTATGCCGACGTCAAAAAGCTCGGCCTTGTCGGTGTTTCCGCCAACGTTCTGGCTGACGGAACGAGCGAGCTTACCTTTACCGCGCTTGAGGTCAAGGTGCAGGCGGCGTGGAAGAGCGTTACCGCCAAGGCGGGTTCTTATCTGATGTTTGATTTTACCACCAATATTCCGATGGATTATATGGTTACGGTAACGAAAAACGCAGGTGACAAGGCTTCCACGGCACTGTATAAGGAAAGCAATATTTACCTGAAAGACAACGGTAAGGGTGCGTATACGGGCATTGCCAAATGCACCGTTCCTTGCGTGAAGGACGAGACCTTCTATATCAACCTCTGCGCTGACGGAAGCGATACCGCTCTCGTCTCGATCCCCATGAATACCACCAAAGCAAGATATGAATCCGAGTTTTCCCTGAACTTTCAGGGCGACTGGGATCTTGTGGAGCGTGAGGATTATCTTTCCGATCTGATCGACCTTTTCTATAACGTATATCCGAGACTGTATGCCCGTTGGGGTGTCGGCGACCCGAACGTTCCCAAGACCATCACCTTCGTTGCCGACAAGAATTACGACGGTGTTGCTTACTGTGCCGGTACGATCGTTTGCGTTTCGACCAATTACGCCAATGAGCAGCCGTATGACATTGGCTTCTTCTCGCATGAGATCACCCACTCGGTACAGCAGTACGGCGGCAAGCTGAACTATGACAACGGCGGCACCTATAACGGTGTGAGCTATGACGCGTGGTGGACCGAAAATATGGCATCCTACGGCGGCTTCCGTTATTTCCATTGGGGCTATTCCACCAAGTACGTGCAGTTCTACGATGCCGAGAAGTTTATTAACTGGGGCGACAGCTACGAAGGCTACGGCGACGGCTGTCAGGTCTTCCTTTCCTATCTTGACTGGAAGTTCCCGACGATCGATAAGAACGGAGACGGTGTCGCTCAACCCGAGGAGCTTGGCGTGATCGACAGGATCAATTACGTCATTAAAAACACCAAGACCGAGTTCTATGACACACCCACCAATCCGAACACGCCCTTCAACCGCGCGGTTTATGACGCGACGGGAGGTCAATATGACTGCATTGACGCCATCCGTGCGGTGTATAAGGAAGATATCGCAAGCGGCGCGTTCCGCGTGACGGGCTTTGCCGACTACAAGGATAATTTCATCACCGAAAATATCCCGGGTGTTCCCAATCCCAACTATCCCATGTGGAAGACCGAGCCGCCCTGTAACGTTACGAATCCCGTAACGGTTCAGAATGACACCAAGACCCCTACGCTTCCTTCCCAGGACAATCTCCTTCAGGGCGCCAAGGTAGTCAGCGTGTCCTCCGAGGTCTCGAAGAACAAGGGCGCGGCGATGATCACCGACGGCAAGCTCGATACCCTGTGGCAGGGCTCGAAATCCATGTATATCGACAAAGCCGCACAGCTCAAGGGCTTCCAGCATTCCGTCATTCTGGATCTTGGCGAAGTCAAGACCTTTGACACCTACGTGCTTGTGAACGCGGGTATTTCGCAGAACGATCTTTTCAATACGGCATCGTGGGAGGTTCTGATCTCCAAGGACGGCATCACTTATACCGGTGTGGACTATCAGACTGCCGAAACAGGCGACGTTGTGACGGTCAATATCGGTACGCAGGAGGCACGGTATATCGAGCTTCGTATCCATAAGAGCGATAAGAGTAACACGGGTGTTGTTCGTATTTGCGAATTCATGCTCTTCAAAACCGAAAATCATTGAGAAAGCAATACCGATTTTTGATGTTTCGGTGGTTTCTTCACAGTTTTTTTACAAGATAGCGCTGAAAAAACGGCTGACATGCTTGCATTTTGTCTTCGGGTGTGGTAAAATATACAAAGACATAACAGTCAATATTTCAAAGAGAGGGTAATACTGTGAAAAAGTTATTGCTTATCGTAGCACTTCTCGTTCTCGCACTCGCCCTGGTTGCCTGCGGCACGCCCGCATCCACCACGCTCGATAACGAGGGTACGACCGCTGCTCCCGGTACCACCGAAGCAGGCGGCGAAACAGTCACAACCACCAAAACACCTCCCACGACGGAAGACCCCGGCGCAAAGCTTGAAACGACGGAAGATTACACCGCCGTTCTCGATGAGTCGGAATGGACACATAAGACTGACATCAACGTCAATGACTTCCAGTTCTTCGGCAGCGGCACGGAAGTGACCACCCAGATCGGTCTGAAGTATAAGAACCGCACCTGGTATCTGCTCGGCGAAGACGGTAAAAAGACCGAGGTCAAGTACGCTGAAGTCAGAAAAATGGGTACGATCGGCGCTATGGTCGAGGAAAAGTCCGACGGCAGCACCGATATCACCGTTACTGAAGTCAACACGGTCGTCAAGGCTTCCTGGTCGAGCGTTACTGCCAAGGCAGGCTCGTACCTTATGTTTGATTTCACCACCAATCTGCCCATGAACTTCTACATGACCGTTACCAAGACCGAAGCCGGCAAGGCCGCTACTGCTGTCTACAAGCAGGACGGTGTTACCGTCAAGAAGGTTTCGAGCGGCAAGTACACCGGCGTTGCAAAATGCACCGTTCCGTATTTCAAGGGTCAGACCTATTACATCAACATCTGCACCGACGAGGGCGCTGTTGTTCTCGCTTCGATTCCCGTCAATATCACCGCTCCGAAGTACGATAGCCAGTACCGTCTTCAGTTTATCGGTGAATGGGAGCAGGTGAAGGATCCCGAATATCTTCCCAACCTCGTTGACCTCTTCTACAACGTATATCCGAGACTTTACGCTCGCTTTGCGTTCGGTACCGAGCCTAAGGAGATCACCTTTGAAGCCGACAAGCAGTATGACGGCGTTGCTTACTGCCAGGGTACCCGTGTCTGCGTATCGGTTGACTACGCAAACTCCAACCCCAGCGACCTTGGCTTCTTCTCTCACGAGATCACGCACTCGGTTCAGCAGTACAACAAGCTGACCAACTACGGCGGCGAGACCACCTATACCGATCCTGACGGCAAGGTATGGAAGGCAAAGGCATGGTGGACGGAAAATATGGCGAACTTCGGTGGCTTCCGTTACTTCCACTGGGGTTACTCCACCAAGTTTGTTCAGATCTATAACGTTCAGACGCAGTCGAATCTCTGGAACTGGGGCTGGGAGCCTTACGGCGACGGCAGTAAGCTCTTCCTCTCCTACATTGACTGGAAGTTCCCGTCGATCGACGCCAACAACGATAAGAAGCTTGATGTTTCGGAATACGGTGTGATCGACCTGGTCAACTACACCATCAAGACCGCAACCCAGAGCTTCAGCGATAACCCCTATGACCCCAACTCTCCTTTCAACAAGGCTGTTAATACCGCTACCAAGGGTGTTTGCAAAACCATGGAAGAGGTTCGTAAGCTGTACGAAAGCGATTGCAGAAATTCGGTCTTTGTCTTCACGGGCTTTGAGGATTACGTCGACAACTGGCGCACCGAGGATCTTGAAGGCATCCCGAACCCCACCTATCCTTCCATGAAGAAGGCTGTTCCCGGCGACAAGACCGCAACGCCCTCTGTTCAGAATGACGTTGAAACGCCCACCCTTCCTACAGGCACGAACCTTGCCAAGGATGCTACGATCGTGGAATTCTCTTCGGAGATTTCTTCCCGTGAAGGCATCGCCAAGGCATTCGACGGCGATCTTGACACCATGTGGCGCGCAGGCGCTTCGACCAAGGATAAGAAGTATCAGCTTCAGGGCTATGACCACGGCTTCATCATTGATCTTGGCGCGACCAAGACCTTTGATACCTACGTGATCGCCAATGCCGGTCTCCACAAGTCCAAGACCTTCAACGTGATCTCCTGGGAGATCCGTGTGTCCGAGGACGGCAAGAATTGGACCAGTGTGGACTATCAGCCCGACTGTGCTAACGATGTGATCACCGTTAACTTCGGTTCGGTCAGCGCTCGCTACGTAGAAATGCGTGTCTTCAAGTCCGATAAGAGCGGCTCCGGTGCGATCCGTATGTATGAGTTCATGCTCTTCAACTCGAAGGAATAATCAAACGGCTTTACCGTAACCAAACGGCAGAGAGATTTCGTCTCTCTGCCGTTTTTTTGTTCTGAAGCCTAAAAAACACCCCGGCCGTGCGGTCGGGGTGTTTGCAATATGCGTTTCATTTGATCGTTTCGGAGTTATTTACAGTCATACCAGGTCTTACCGAGGGAGACCTCAACGGTGAGGGGAACGGAAAGCTCAACGGCATGCTCCATTTCATGCTTCAGAAGAGACATGACTGCTTCGGCTTCTGCTTCGGGCGCTTCAATGATCAGCTCGTCATGAACCTGCAGGATGAGGCGTGCCTTGTAGCCGCCCTCACTGAGGGCTTTCTCGACACGGAGCATGGCGATCTTGATGATATCGGCGGCCGTGCCCTGAATGGGGGAATTCATTGCGACACGCTCGCCGAAGGCACGGGTCGCCGCCTTTTGCGCGGTCAATTCGGGGATATAGCGCCGTCTCTGATAGAGCGTTTTCACATAGCCGGTTTCTTTGGCTTCCTTGATCAGCCCCTGCAGATAGGCGTCAACGCCCGCATAGGTTTCCTTGTAGCGCTTGATATACTGTCCCGCTTCCTTGACCGACACGCCGATATCGCCTGAAAGGGAATAGCCGCCGATTCCGTAGACGATGCCGAAATTGACAGCCTTGGCGCGCTTGCGAAGATCGGGTGTGACCTCATCAAGCGGTACGCCGAAGACCTCGGAGGCTGTGATCTTGTGGATATCCGCGCCCGATTTAAAGGCGGCGATCATCTTTTCGTCCCCCGAAAGGGCGGCGAGAAGACGAAGCTCGATCTGAGAATAGTCGGCATCCACCAAAAGCATGCCCTCGCCTGCCGTGAAGGTGCGGCGGAATTCTCTGCCAAGCTCGGTTCTGACAGGGATATTCTGCAGATTCGGCTCTGTAGAGCTTATTCTGCCTGTCCTTGTCTCGGTCTGATTGAAGCTT
>JAFVYN010000165.1 GCA_017508605.1 Clostridia bacterium | reverse complement strand
GGATGAGACATGCCGAAAAAACAGCGGTGATCCGCCGCCACGTGGGGCTGTCTGTCAGCATATCATCGACAAAATAAGAGGTAGTAGCGGATAAAAACATGAGAAACAGCGGAAGCAAAGCAGCGAAGAACACAGAAGTCGACAGTGCCGCCCAAAGGCGGCTTCGGTTCTTGGTAGGCATGATAGCACCGTCCTTTCTGACAACAGTATACCACATGGTCAAGTGATTGTCAATAGAGATCGTGTAATTAATGAAAAAATCTGCTATAAAGCTTCTTATCATAAACATACGAAAACCCCGACGAGATAGCGTGATGCTCTTAACGGAGCATTCACGCTAAACGATGTTTGCCCTCACGGGCAAATGATGTTGCCTGCGGCAGTGATGTTCACTGCGTGAATGATGTTGTGCCTTCGGCACAGTGTGCAAACATCACATCATTGCGAGCTTGTATTTGCGTAGCAAATGGCGAGCAACATCATTATGCGGAGTATAACATCACTTTTGCGTCAGCAAAAACATCACTAACAGAAAAAAGAGAGGACATTTCGGGATTTAAGCCGATTTGTTCTCTCTTTCTGCTTGTATTAAGGGTTTGGGCTTAGCCATTTTGCATTTGTCCAGACAAATGCGATGCTTGCACTTTTGTCAAAGTGTAAATTCTCCGCTAAGGATACCACCCTATTTGTCGGGGTTTTGTTCCGGGCGGTAGAGTATCACAGATCCATCACTTTTTATTGTTGAATACCTCATTGTAATGATCGTAGTAAACGATTTTACTGTCAAAATGCTCAAGAAAGAAAGCTTCAATGTCAGGACTGTATGAGATGGGATGGTGTCCGGAAGATTGCTTTAAAAAAATCTCATGATCCTTTAATTTTTTCTTTAGTGCCTCCCGAGACGGCATGATAACAGCCTCAATATCGGAAATATGTATTTCTATATTGGAGGCAATATGATTGACCAAGACGATCGTATCGTTTTGAAATTCTATATAGGCTCGGCTTTGACTGTAAGCTACGTAACAGTAAAGAAGAGAGGTAGGAATTCCGAATGCGAACAGGCGCATGAAAGCAGGACTTTTGGTGATAAGAGATGTGATTAAACAAGAGATACTGAGCAGTAATAATACGATTGCCACTGTTCTGAAGGTTTTCTCTTGCTTCACGTTTCTTCTGAATTTCATTTACGTACCTCCATTTTGCATATCCTGATCGTTTTGGTTTTCGGTCAATCTTCCAGCAGCTTTCTCGCCTTTTCGATTCTCTTCAGAAGGCGGTGGGCTTTGAGACGTCTGAAGGGCTGGTTATCGCAGACGACGAGTTTTAACTGCTCCTCGCTGAGGAAGGGGTTTTCAAAATACAGTCTTAAAAACTGCGAGGTCGTACCGCGGTAACGGATGACCTTCAGCCTGTCGCAATCGTAAAAGGCATCCTCCCCGATATAGGTAAGGCTCTTCGGCAGAATGACGTGTGTGAGCGAGGAGCAACCGAGAAAGGCTTTCGGTCCGATCACACGGACGCCTTCCACCAGCTCAGCCGAGCGCAGAGCGGAGCAAAGGGCAAAAGCCCCCTCGTCGATCACGTCGGGCATACGGGTGAGGATCAGTTCCTTCAGCGTTGAGCCGAAGCAGGCGGCACGCGGAATATGGGATACGTTCGAGAATAAAAACTGGGTGGACATTGGGCCTGTCTGCAGATTGCGGTATGCCCACTCGCCGACCGCTCTGACCGAGGCGGGCAGATCAAACATGATACCGAGGGTGGCGCCGTCGAACGCGCCCTCCCCGATGGCAATGAGAGAATCGCTGAGATGGAAGGAGCTGAAAACGGTATTGGCGAACGCGCCCGCGCCGATCGACTTGACGGTATCGGGAAAATCGAAGTCGATGACGCTCTGACAGTCGGCAAAGGCGGTGTCCCCGATCGCGGTGACGCCCTCAAGCGCGCCTTCGAAGGAAGGGTGGCTCGGCGGAAAGCGAAGCAGGGTGGCGTCACGGCTGTACAGAACGCCGTTTTTATCGTAAAACCAAGGATTCTGATCGTCCACGTAGATCGCCGTCAGCTGTGGGCAGGTTCCGAACAGGCGATCGATCTCCTGAAAGCCTCCGAGAGAATGCTCCACCATGCGAAAATAGGACGAGGTCTCAAGCTCTTCAAGATCTTCGTAGCGGTCTTTGGGGACGGGGTGCGGGAAAATGCGCTGAACGGTGGCGGGAATAAAGAGACAGGAAGCGCTGCCGAACTCGGCGGTGATCTCGACGATGGGGCGGTTTTTGATCTTTTCGGGAATATGGATCTCGGTCTTGTTGCCGACGTATTCGACAAGCGAAAGTCCGTCTCCGACCTCCTCGCAGATGAAATCCGACATCACGCTTTCGGTGACGTTGAAAAGGGTGGCGATCTTGTGAATGCGATAGAGCTTGTTTTCGTAATCACGACGGAAGACGAGGGCGGTGTTCTCATCGGGAAACATCGTATCAAGCTCTTCGTCGGTGTTCTCTCCGAGAATGCTTCGGGCAGAATACCTGCCGTCCTCCAGGGCGACGGTAATAAAGGGCTTGCCCGATGCCTTCAGCATGGCGATCTCTTCTCTGACAGCCTCACTTTTGAGAAAGGCTTCGCTGAGATAGAAGATCACACCCGAGCAGCGAGGGTCAAGCAGGCTCTCCTTTGCCGCGGCGCTCCAATCACTGCCCGCGGGAAGACCCTCGTCATACCAGAAGCGCAGACGGGTCTCGGAGTTATAGAGAAAGAAGGCAAGATCGTGGTAGACTGCCTTGTAGTCCTTGTGGGAATACGAAATGAAAACGTAATTGCCGCTCTCTTCACGGTAGGCGGGCAGATGCTCGCGCAGCCATTCGAGATGCTTGGCGTGGGCCTCGGAGTCGGTGGTGTCAAGCTTGGCGACACCTTCAAGATAGGATTCGATGATGAGAAGCTTTTCTTCGGCGGCATAGTCCGTCCAGCTGCGATCAAGATTCATGCGTCCTCCTGATTCTGATGAAAGGTTTTGACAACGTGCTCGGCGGAGATTCCGAGCGTTTTGACAAGAGGCTCACCCATGATGCCTTCGCCGAAGGAATCAATGGCGAGGGTGGTATAGGGGCGATCCTTGAGGGTGGGGGCTTGGCGGATCGCGTCATAGAGCATCACACCGACACCGCCCGCGCGAATGCCCTCCTCCAAAAAGACGATGGGCGCTTGTTCGCCGATCGCGTCGAGGATCTCCTTGACAGGCAGGGGCTTTAACTGCTCCATGACCAGAATGCCCGCGGTGAAGCCCTTTTCCTTGAGGAGTGTCTTAGCACGGCGGGCTTCGGTGACGGCGTGCGAATACGTGATGATGATGCCGTCAGGCTCGCTTTCATAGTCGGCGAGAAGGTTTCCGTCTTTTTGAGAAAAAGAGGCATCGGTCAGCTCACCGGAGTTAGGATAGCGCACGAAGGTAGCGGTGCTTTGCGCGATCCCTTCCTTTATATATCGGGAAAGCGAGGCAAAGGTGGTGGGCGCAAAGATGCGGATCTCGGGTACGGTAGAGAGAAAGGCGACGTCATAAATGCCGTGATGCGTCGCGCCGTCCTGCGCGGCAAGAGAAGCGCGGTCGATCGGGACGACCATCGGCACGTGCTGTAAAGCAACGTCATGAAGAATGCTGTCATAGGCGCGCTGTAAAAACGAGGAATAGATCGGTACGATCGGCTTTTTGCCACCGAGCGAAAGTCCCGCGGCGAAGATGAGGGCATGCTCTTCGGCGATACCGACGTCAAAGAAGCGGTCGGGATATGTCTCCGCGAAGGGATACAGCCCGCATCCGTCCTCCATGGCGGCGGTGATGGCGACAACGTCGGGGTCGCTTTCGGCAAGCTCCAGGAGGGTCTCGCCAAGGGCTTTGGAAAAATTCTTATCGCTGACGTGTCCCTTGGGCGGGACGGAGTGGTAGCGGTTGGGGTCGTTTTCAGCGGGCGCATAGCCCTTGCCCTTGACGGTCTTCAGATGAATGACCGTGCTTTGCCCCGAGGCGATCGCCTCACGCAAGAGATTCTCAACAACTGCCACGTTGTTGCCGTCGGCGGGTCCGAGATAGTAAAGTCCCATGTCTTCGAAGTAATTACTGCCGTACATGGCGTTTTTGATCGACTTTTTGATATGGCGGAGCAGACGGAAGAGGGGTTTTCCGATGAGGGGGATGTGCGTAAGCACGGTACGGGTAAAGCTTTTGGTTTTGAGATAGCTTCGGCGCGAGCGGATCTTAGCGATATATCGCGCAAGTCCTCCGATGTTTTTGGAGATCGACATTTCGTTCTCATTCAATATAATAATGAGAGGAAGATCCTTCTCCACGTTGTTGAGCGCTTCGTGGACAAGACCGCCGGTAAAAGCGCCGTCACCGACGATGGCAACGGTGTGGGCTTTTCTGCCCGAAAGCTTATCGGCGGTGGCAAAGCCGAGGGCGGCGGAGATCGCGGTAGAGCTGTGTCCCGCGCCGTAGGCGTCATGCTCGCTTTCCGAACGCTTGGTAAAGCCCGAAAGTCCGCCCGGGGTACGCAGGGTCGCAAAGTCTTTGTAGCGGTCGGTCAGAAGCTTGTGGGGATAGGACTGGTGGCCGACGTCGAAAATGATACGGTCGCTCGGTGTGGAAAAAACCTTGTGCAGCGCGATAGTCAGCTCGACTACGCCGAGGCTGGAGGCGAGATGTCCCCCGGTTTCGGCGGTCGCATCGACGAGAAATTCTCGGATCTCGCGCGCGAGCGCCTCACAGTCGGCGGTTGAAAATTGTTTAAGATCGGAGCGAAGATCCTCGCGTCCGAGGTAAGAAAAATCGGTATTCATGGTTGTCCTTTTGGTCATTTTGGTGCATTTTCGGGGGTTTTGTTGTGAACTTTGATAATGCGGCTGAACTATATTATACACGCGTTTGGGTAATTTGTCAATATTGAAAAAAAGATAAAAAAAATTGAAAAAAGGTATTGACAAATGGGGTTTGGTCTGTTATAATAACAAAGCTGTCGCGAAGAGCGGCGGCGAGATCGGTCCTTGAAAATTGAACAACAAGAGCGAAGTATACAAAGCTTAAGAGATCTTAAGAGATCTCAAAGATTAAGATGAACTACTAAACTCGTACAATTCCTTTATGAAGAAGAGAAAGACGAACTCTTCTATAAAAACAAATAAGTCAGCGAAAAGCTAAGAGAAAGCTTGGATAAAGATGCTGATCAGGGGAAACCCTGTTCACATACAATTATTCGAGAGTTTGATCCTAGCTCAGGATTAACGCTGGCGGCGTGCATAACACATTCAAGTCGAACGAACGAGAGCACTTCGGTGCTCAAGTTAGTGGCGGACGGGTGAGTAACGCGTGAGCAACCTGCCTTTGTGAGGGGGATAACTACCGGAAACAGTAGCTAATACCGCATGACGCATTTTGAGGACATCCTTTAAATGCCAAAGATTTATCGCACAAAGATGGGCTCGCGTCTGAGTAGATAGTTGGTG
>JAFVYN010000164.1 GCA_017508605.1 Clostridia bacterium | reverse complement strand
TTCCACAAGCGCGGGAACTCTTTCCGCATAGTCGCGAGTGTTAATACCGGCACCAACAACATAGCGCTTGGAAGCATCCAACAGCTCGTTGGGATTCTGCTTGTGGGTGTCGTAGTCCTTGCGGAATACCATATAGCAAAGGTGACCGTTGTCATCAACGATCGGAAGCGAGTTCAGCTTGTGATCCCAAATGATATCGTTGCAAATCTTAAGAGTAGTTCCCTCTTTGGCATAAACCAGCTTATCAAAGGGGGTCATAAACTCCGAAACCTTGGTTGCAGGATCCATGCGAGTTACGCGGTAGTCACGGCTGGTAACAATACCGAGAAGCTTACCGGTTGCTGTACCGTCATCGGTAACGGCAATGGTGGAGTGACCTGTTTTTTCCTTCAGTGCTACCACGTCTGCCATGGTAGCGTCAGGTGTGATATTCGAATCCGAAACCACGAAGCCCGCCTTGTGATTCTTGGCACGGCGAACCATCGCTGCTTCATCTTCAATTGTCTGAGAACCGTAAATGAAAGAAACGCCGCCCTCGGTAGCAAGTGCAACGGCAAGACGGTCACCCGATACCGACTGCATGATAGCAGAAACCATCGGAATGTTCATCACGATCGAAGGTGTCTCACCCTTCTTGAACTTAACAAGGGGTGTTTTCAAACTGACGTTGGCAGGAATGCATTCTGCCGAAGAGTATCCCGGAATCAGGAGATACTCATTAAAAGTATGTGAAGGTTCATTTATAAACTTAGCCATCTTATATCTTCCTTTCGTTTACGATCTGTTTGGATTCACAGAAAAGACAACGGCAAATTCCGTTTTCTTTTTCTGTCCACTTAAATACTTGGTCGAGTTCTTGCTCACAGGATGTGATACAACTCGGATTTTTGCAAATTACGGTATTGATCAAGAAATCCCCCTCGGGTTTCATCACCGAGCGATCTTTTTCCGCCTCACGCAAAAGCATGAGAATGAGTGCCATGCGGATATATTTGCCGTTAAGAGCCTGTCTGAAATAACAAGCACGGGGATCATTGTCCACCTTTACGCTGATCTCGTTCACACGGGGCAGCGGATGCAGAATGGCAAGATCACGCTTGGCATTGTCAAGCTTTTCGGGTGTTAAAATATAACTGTCTTTCAAACGCTCGTATTCATTGGGATCGGCAAATCGCTCTCTTTGAATGCGTGTCATATATAACACGTCAAGCTCAGGCATGGCTGCGTCCAGATCAGTCACCTGACGGTATTTCATATTGTTTTTGTTAAGCGTTTCATAGATCACGTAGCTTGGGAGCTTTAACTCCTCGGGCGAGATCAGAACAATCTCAATATCATGATAACGCGAAAGTGCTGCAATCAAAGAATGCACCGTTCTTCCGTATTTCAAGTCACCGCAAAAGCCAACCGTCATCTTGTCAAGTCTTCCCTTTTCACGGTAAATCGTGAGAAGGTCTGTCAAGGTCTGTGTCGGATGGCAATGACCGCCGTCACCGGCGTTAATCACCGGAACGGTCGCGTTTTGCGATGCCACAAAGGGCGCACCTTCCTTGGGATGGCGAATTGCCATGATGTCAGCATAACAGCTGATTACTTTTGCGGTATCAGCCATGCTTTCGCCTTTGGATGCGGATGAAGAGGTTGCTTCCGAAAAACCGATCACAGAACCGCCAAGCTCAAGCATTGCCGCTTCAAAGCTAAGTCTTGTTCTGGTAGAGGGCTCAAAAAACAGTGTTGCCAGCTTCTTGCCTTTGCAAGCTTCCGCATACTGCTTCGGATGATCCACAATGTCATTGGCAATGTCGATCAGGTCATACAGTTCTTCAACCGAAAGATCCTTAATATCAATAAGGCTTCTCATCGTGTCCCTCGCTTTTACGCTTTCGCGCCGTTAATCGCCAGATAATTCTTAATACGGGTTACGTTTTCGGCGTTGGCTTCGTCTTCTTCCAGATACTCAATGATGTCATACACATCAACAACCGAATATACGGGGAAACCGAATTCTTCTTCTACTTCTGCCATGGCAGACTTATCTGTCTTTCCCTTTTCCTTGCGGTCAACCATAACGAAAGTTGCGGCAACCTTAACGTCTTCAAGAGAAGAAAGAATTGCCATGCTTTCTCTGATCGCTGTACCCGCAGTGATTACGTCTTCCACAATGACCACTTCTTCGCCTGCCTTCGGAACAT
>JAFVYN010000163.1 GCA_017508605.1 Clostridia bacterium | reverse complement strand
TCGATCTCCTCTGCTGTGGCATCTCTCATCAGTACCACCGCCACGATCTACGAGGGCACGCTCTTCATTGACAACATGATCCTCTTCATGAACGAAAAGAAGACCATTGCCCCCACCCTGCCAGAGAATGAGGCGCGCATTCCCGCGCATCACGTCGGTCATACCGTCGAATTCAAAAACGTCAGCTTTTCCTATCCCGGCACTGACCGCAAGGTGCTGAAAAATATCAATCTCCGCCTTGACCCTTGTGACACCGTCGTGCTTGTCGGTCTCAACGGTGCGGGTAAGACCACGCTTTTAAAACTGCTCACCCGTCTTTATGACCCCACCGAGGGCGTGATCCTTCTCGACGGACACGATATCCGCGAGTACGATCCCAAGGAGCTTTACAAGATCTTCGGTATCATCTTCCAGGACTTCGGCAAATACGCCTTCAGTGTCAAGGAAAACATCGCCTTTTCACGCTACCGCGACGAGATCGATATGGCACGTGTCACCGAGGCTGCCGAGCAGTCGGCATCCCGTGAATTCATCGAAAATCTGCCCGACGGCTACGATACCCCTCTGATGCGCTATTTCGAAAAGAACGGCATTGAGCTGTCGATCGGACAGTGGCAAAAGCTCTCGGTCGCGCGCGCCTTCTATTCGGACAGCGACATTCTCATTCTCGATGAGCCGACCGCATCCCTTGACCCGATGGCGGAGCAGGAGATCTTCAACCAATTCGACCGTCTCAAAAAAGATAAGACCACCATTTTCGTCTCTCACCGCCTGTCCTCTGCCACTACCGCCAACAAGATCGTGGTGCTGAAATACGGCGAGATCATCGAAATGGGCGATCATCAGTCCCTGATGGCAAAGGGCGGCGAATATTACACGCTCTTCTCCACGCAGGCAAAACGCTATATTTCCACCGAAAATGAGCAGGTGCTGACCGAGAATTACGACCCCGCAAGCACCCTGCCCCCACCCCGCGGCAGACGTCCCGAGGGCATGCCGCCCCCGATGCACAGAAGACCTCCCATGCCGCCCCACGATCCCAATGACAACGAATAAAAGGAGACGGATATGAACGTATTCAAGCCCTGTGACATTCTCTTACCCAAGCCACATATTGATATGACGAAATGGGCGGCGATCGCCTGCGATCAGCATTCCTCCGACGGCGCTTACTGGAAAGCCGCCGAGGAGATTGCCCAAAACGTACCCTCCACCCTGCACATGGTCCTTCCCGAATATTACCTTTCGGGAGATACCGAGGCACGTCAGAACGCCATCGACAAAACCATGCGGGACTACCTTGACAGCTCACTTTTCGACCTCTATCCCGAAGCCTATCTCTACATCGAACGGACGCAAGCCGACGGCAGAGTGAGAAAGGGCATCCTCGGAGCTGTCGACCTGGAGGCTTACGATTTTAAAAAGGGCGCCAAAACGCCCGTCCGCGCAAGCGAGGAGACCGTGGTGGAACGCATTCCGCCCCGTGTCAGGATCCGCGAGCGCGCAGCCCTTGAAATGCCCCACGTCATGCTCCTCATCAATGACAAGCTGATGCGGGTGATCGAGCCGCTTGCCGCACGGGTGGATCGCTTCACGCTGCTGTACGATTTCGATCTGATGCTCGGAGGCGGTCATATCAAAGGCTACCTTGTTGACCAAGATACAAAATCCGATATTGACTCCGCCCTTCAGAGTCTGCAAGATGCCGAGCCGTTTCTCTTTGCTGTCGGCGACGGCAACCATTCTCTGGCAACCGCCAAGACCTGCTACGAAAAAGCCCCCTCCCCGATCACACGCTATGCCATGTGCGAGATCGTCAATATCCATGACAGTGCATTGAGCTTTGAGCCGATCTACCGCGTACTGTTCGGAACAAAGCCCGAAGAGGTCATCGCTTATCTCAAAAGCGCCTGCCCCGTCAGGGAGGGCGCGCCGACACACACCCTCACGTGCTGTTACGGTAAAACCCAAGACGAGCTTGTCCTCGGCGCCGCCTCGACACTTGCCGTCACCGACCTTCAGATCGCCCTTGATCGCTATCTCAAAGAGCATCCCGAGGTCTCGATCGACTATATTCACGGAAAAGACGAGACCATCGCCCTTTCGCAAAAGCCCGCCGCGGTCGGATTTCTCTTTGAGGGCATGAAGAAAGAAGAGCTGTTCCCCGCCGTTGAAGCCGACGGCGCGCTCGTCAGAAAAACCTTCTCCATGGGAGAAGCCTGCGACAAACGGTACTATATCGAATGCCGAAAGATCACCTGACGGCGCAGTCGCTTTCATACGCACAGTCAAAAAAGAACCGGAGAATCATGCTTTGACATGACTTTCTCCGGTTTTTCATTTTGTTATGTGAGGGCGACGGGTATCATGTTCCGTCCCAGCGTGACGTTTTCATGCTTCACCGTCACCTTATGTCTTTTGATATGCTCACTCTTTATAT
>JAFVYN010000162.1 GCA_017508605.1 Clostridia bacterium | reverse complement strand
CTCGGTCAGTTCAACCACAAGCTTTGCAAGGATACCGTAAGCGGCAATGGGGTGAATATACTTGCCATCCTTCATCAGAAGCTGGCTGACAAGAGACCATTCGGGATTGGCGGTAGGCGAAAGCTTGCCGTCAGTGGGAAGGATCGCATCCAGGAGAGTCATCTTTTCTCTGCGAATGGTTCTGACCGCATGCTCATAGTAGCTCTTCAGATTGTTGGCGTTGTTCTCAACGCGGGTCATCATCTCAGCTCTCTTCTGACGCTTAACGGTAGCGCCTGCCATGAATTTCGGAGCATCAATGGGCTTCTGGAAATCAGGGCTCTTGGGATCGGTAGCACCGCGGAGAAGCTTAGCGGCATCACAGTCAAGCTTGCCCTTAAGCTGTTCGTCGATCTTATTCAGATAAAGAGAGAGTCTGTCTTCCTCGACAGTGATCTCGTTACCGTCGGCATCAACTTCCTTGCGGGTATTCTTCATGCCGAGGTTCAGGATATACAGAAGGTCGCCTGTTGCGGTCTGGGTCTGATATTCTTTTTCGATCGCATCGGTGACAAACTCTGCATAGTCACGCGTATTAAAGAAGAAACGCTGATGGCTTCTGCGGGCTTCTTCACGACGGACAGCGATCATGCGCTCAACCTTATCATAAATATGGAGCCAGTCGCCTTCCACCGCAGTAATCGTACTCTTATGCGCTACGTAATCCATGATCGAATTGATGGGATACTCAAGCTCCATAGCAGAAAGGCTTGCATAGATCGCATTGTGCTTGTTCGCATCAGCAATAATCTGATCCTGATTGTTAGTTCTGCCTGCAAAGGCATCGCCAACCGCAGTACAGCTCAGGATATAAAGCGCAGACGCCATAACGCTGTCATGTGCGGGAACGCCCTTCAGATTGTTGACACGGTCGAAAAGGAAGATCTTGTTGAAGGGCTTCTGATTGGGAGTCCAGAAATCCTTATTATCAGCATCAAAGAGAAGACCAACCTTCATATCCTTCTCATGACCGAGACGGAAATGAATGGGCGTAAATCCACTGCCCTGACCCGAAGGATCATTATGTCCGTAAGCAACCATGTTCATGGCGTTCAGCTCGCGAAGGATCGCGTATGCGTTTGCCTGAATCTTGGTACGCTCGGTTTCGTCGGCGATAACGTCGAGATATACGTCAGGACAAGAAAGGAACGCATAGATATTGACATTGGAAACGTTGCAGGTTTCCTTCAGAAACTTTCTTGCGTACAGCGTAAGCGGGATGAAGGAGCCCGAACCGGTACCACCCGCAATAGACGCAACTACGTAAATATCGTAAACACCCTTAGTGCCGCCGTGAGCCGCCATTCTGCGAAGTGCATTTTCGAACTTAGTGCGACGGGCATCATCATGCATCATGTTGAGGAAAGCAAAGAAGGATTTCTTTCTCCACTGTCCTGCGCCGCCCAAAAGATTCTGATTGCTGTAGGGTGTAATCGGGGGAAGATTGCGGTCGAGTGCTTCAGCGGACTCATAGCAAGGGAACCAATCCTCCAAGATCTCATGACCCAACTGTTTGACGAGTGTACCGAGGTTGCGGGAGTCGGTAAGAGGAATAGTAACGGCATTGCTGATGCCCTGCACGTCACGGTTATCGGTGTCGAACACGATGGAGGTGATCTCCGAATTCACCTGATTGCCCATCTTTTTGATGTTAGCAGTCAGAATGTCGATCGCACGGCTACCTGTGCCGCCGACACCGATGAGTAAAACTTGTTTCATAACTTCGTTTCTCCTTTGGTTTATGTGTTTATTTCATTATAATAATTCATACAGGATCATGGGACATCATGTCTCTACCGGCTCTTCGTCGGGCTGGAGCGCTTCCCTCAAGGCATCCTGAACCTTCTTCGACTCAAGATAGTGGAAGGGTTCGTCAATGAGAAGGTTGCCGTATTCGTCCACAAATTGGGACGGAATGGTCAGGAAGGTCTTGGCTTCATTGACCCAGGATACGATGTGTCCGTAAAGCGCCGTACCGTTCTTGTAGGTCTTCTGCTTTCGGATCGTCTCACTCTTGGCAAGCGCCACGAAGAGGCTTTCCAGCTGCTGCTTATAGACCATCGCGAACCATTCGGGAGCAACACGGCGGTTCACACGGTATTCGCAGAATTCGAAGAAGATCTTATATGCCACGCGGAGAATTCTCTCGGCATCATTGCAGTCGCGGAGAGATTCCTCGCTTGCCTTGATGCGGAAAGCAAATTCCAGAATGCCGACACCCGAGGTCTCTTCCTCGGTTGCCGCTTCCTCGCGTCGTGCTTTGCTCGAAAGATTGTTAAAGAACGCCGAGCGGAGCATTTTGGTGAAGGGGCTGACGGTGATGGCTCTTTCAAGCTGATCACGCTGGGATTCCGCCACAATGACGGGAAGGCGTCGCTTCTGATCGTCCAGATCGCGGTCGAACAGACGGCTCCATTCCTCGATCAGCTCTTCCTGGTTACGAAGCCAGTTCATAAGCTGCGCTTCGTTGTTTCTGGTGATCATTCTGCCGTCCGATCCAACGATCAGGGAGAGTGATCCGCCGCGCTTCAGACGGTAGCAGCCCTCGGTGACGACCGAATCCTTCTTATATACAAGACAATCGTTCGTCAGCGCGTAAAGGAGTGCCTTCACAAGCGTTTCGTCGCACCGTTCTTCCATGTCAGGGTTCATATACGGCAGATAGCCGCGCTTGTGCAGATCGAAGCCAAGGTGGGGATTCCACATGTCGGTGCTGTAGCGCTTACTGTTGGCAATGGCTTCCTTATAATAATTGAAATATACGGGACGGCTGCTCAGCTCGTCGAACTTAGCGATACGAAGAGGGGTGATATTGGTCTTCTGACCCGTAATATACATCACGTCATTCGGCATATTGTCGACAACGGCAACCTGGAGATGGTTGTTGGCAGTGAATTTCTTCAAGAACAGCTCCGCCGCGGTCTCCAGTACGGTCTGCTCAATGGTAATGTTGGCAGGCACCTTGATGTCATAATACTCCGCGTTCCGCTTGATGCTTCTTGCGGTTTCGGTCGAGATCATCGCTACCATCAGATCGGACGGATTGACAGAGCCGTCGGTCTTGTGGGTGGTGTCGACAGAAAGAGCGGGCTGCGCGATACCCATGGCGCACTGCAGATAATTCTCAAGCGTGGTGTGGAGATCGGCGCCGCTCTTCAGACAGCTGCGACGGATCGCGCTGAAGACGTCAAGCTTGTTGATCTCACCGAAGACCGAATTTTTCTGGGTAATGCTGTCCTCGTAATTCTTCACCATATTGGCAAAGAGTGAATCCATGCCGAGGAGTTCCTTATCGCTGTAGCGGAATTCTTCCGAAATATCACGTGCCAACTGTTCATAGCAAAGATCAAAGACACTCTTGCCCGCAATATCGTCGCTTGCAAACAGCTCGTCAAGGGTTTCGTTATGCTGACCCTCGACCTCCTTGAAGATCTGCTCCTTTTCCGCTACCGTCGAATAGACGTTCAGAACGCCGTCCACTCTGCCGTCGGCAAGCTCCTTGGCGGTCTTGAGCGCCTCACCGAGATCACGGCGGGCTTCTTCAAAATTGTCGAAGAATTCTCTGTATTTGATGATCAGACCGTCTACATAGCGCGATACCTCGCTGAGAACGGCAAGATAGAGCTGTTCCTTGGCGGCGTCGCTGAAGGTGTTGATCGACGCCAGCGCATCGGCAACAAGATAAGCGTTGTCGGTATAGGGGTCTGTCTTTTTGGTCGTGCGGTATTTTTCGGCATCTATCATGATCTGGGGCAAACGGATACCATCAAGATCGGCATAGACACTCTTGTTTTCCTTGAGTGTACCCTCCACGTCAGGAGATCCGTTTGAGAAAACACCGTCAGGGAAAACGTCGTACTGACCGGAGGTAATGCCCTTCCAAGCCGTATCCTTCAAAGGATCAAGCTTGTTCTTTAAAAGCATCTTGAGACGGCAAAGCTGTGTCATGGCGGCAACCGGATGAACAAAGCCCTTGTCGGTCTTCAGAAGATTGTGAACGAGCGAAAGTCTTTCGTTGGCTTCAAGCTCCATGCCCTTCTGGAACGGAAGGATCGCGTCGATGAGAGAGGTCGTGGTATCACGAATGAACTCCGATACGTCACGGTAATACTGTCTCATCATGGCGCCGATCGTCTGAATATTGCCTGCTACCGTCGACTGATGCGCGCCTTTTTTGAAGATCCGTTCAAAGAAACCGGGACAACGGGCAAAGTTCAGCTTGGCGAAGCTTTCCTTCTGTACCTCTCCCGAAGTCGTGCTTTCGTCATTTAACTGATCCGCCAACTGCGTGAGCAGTGAGTTGAAATATGTCTCGGCAGTGTTGAGAGCGGATTTGTCAACCGTCGTGCCGCGTTCCACGATATCGATCACGTTTCCGCTGGGCGTGTGATACAGATTCTTCAGCTGTGTCAGATAAATGGAAGCGTACGTGCCGTCCTCCAGGAAGAAACGCTTCTTGCGCTCTCTTGCCTTGCGCTCACGCTCGCGGATGGCTTTTTCGATCAGGCGGTGAAGCACCAGCCATTCCTCTTCACAGGCACGGTATGCCTTTTCGTGAGCAAGATAGCTCAGGATCGTCTCCTTAGGGAAGCGAAGCTCCGCTGTCGAAATACCCGCATAGATGGCGTTGCTGCCGTTGTTCTGTGCCAGCATCATCAGAGAATTATTCTGCGCGCTCTTGAAGCAGCTGCCCATCTTCGTACCGATCAGGGCGTACAGGGAGTTCGCGAGAATAATGTCATGCGCGTGGATCGAATGAACACCGGGCATGCGGTCGAGAATAAAGATCTGGTCAAAGGGTGCCGCCTTGGGCGTCCAGTATTCGGGGTTCGAGGCATCGAACAGAACACCGACGTTGCGGTCCTTTTCATCACCGATCACAAAACGAATGGGCGATTTCTTGTTGTCATCCGAGCCGTAAACCTCTTCGTTGTAGCCGCGCGCCACCTGATTGATGGCATTCAGCTCTCTGAGGATCGCATAGGCGTTGGCATAGATCTTGATGCGGTTGTCGGGGGTCTGACTCTCCTCGTAAATGTCGGGGAGCGCGATCATGGCATTCACGATGGGGTCACGCTGCATGACATTGCAAAGATACCGCTTGGCAAAGAGTGCGATCGGAATGAACGAACCCGAACCGGTACCGCCCGCGATCGAGGCGATCACGTAGACCTCACAGGTGTCATTGGCGTTTTTACCGACTTCTTCAAGCGCCCGGATGAAGGTCGTGTAAGACGCCTGCTTGTTCATGGCGTTCAGAAAGGCAAGGTAGCTCTTCTTTCTCCACTGCGACGCGCCGTAAACGAGATCCTGCGCGCGCACCGAGGGGACGTCAAAGGGAAACCATTTTGCTACCTTATCGTTGCCGAGTCGGTCGCAAACGGCACCCACACCCGCTGTGTCCGCCATACTGATGCAGTTCGCCGCCGTGATACCGGAGATACTTCCGATATCGGTATCGAACACCAGTGCCGTGATATGCGTATCTGCCGTGTTACCCATATCGCGTAGCTTTTGCGTAAGCGCGTCAACGGCTGAACTGCCGGTTCCGCCCACGCCGATCAAAAGAATCTGCTTCATACTTTTTTCCCTCTTTATTAACTTTTTATTGATTTCCTTATGTATACGGGACAGTCAGGATCATCGCTTGCTATCGTCCGTTGATGCCGCAACAAACGATACGAATCTCCTGACCCGGGTGGCGGTCATACCGCCGATCACCGTATCCTCCCTCCCGTGAAGGAGGATACGGCTGATGAGACTGTGAAAAGTAAATTATTTTCTGCGTTTTTTCGATCCGCGCGAAACAAAGAAGATGAGCGCCTGAGGGGTACTGCTCTGACCGTAGTACACGAACCAGTCACTGAGACTGTCAGTCACGTCCTGGCCGGGAGCAAAAATATTGCCGGCGGCGTTTTTATTGCCGTTTTGAATATTCTTTTTCAGAGCCTGGTGATCACGGATAGCGGAGGCGGTCACCGAGACCGTGGTGCAAACACCGTTGGTTTCGGGATCGGATGCTGTCTGCCAGTTGGATTTCAGCGTGATCAGACTGGCGCTGACGCTCTTGATCGTTTTGTCTGTAAAGTGGAACAGCTCCTGCTCGGCATAAGCGCGAGACTTACGGCGAGTCTTTTTCCGTTTTTTGGTGTTCGTTGTAACGTCGATCGGTTCGGGTGTGTTAAAGGTGAATCTGATATAGTGATTACCCTTATCCGTCTGACGGCTCAACGGCCAGATGAGACGTTTTTTGATAAAGCGCTGCATGGTCGTCTGATTGATCGCCTCACCCGTGATCGTGGGCTGAGTCGAACCGCCAAGCGAAACCGTTACAACGTATCCGGCTTTGTGTCTTAAGCTCTTCTTGTTATTCGTCAAAAGATAGAAGATAATAAGTCCGATCAGCCAGAGAAGGAGGGTGCGCCAGAGATAACTCCACCAGCTCGATTTCGCAAGAACGAATACCGTTTGTGCCGTCGAGGACTTATCGCCCATCACGTAGGTCGCGCTGATCTCCTTTTCGCCGTTACCGATCCAGCGCGCGGAGTAGATACGCAGAGGCGCGAGAATGCCGTTGTGTCCCTGCTCGATGACGGCTCTGACCACGTAGATCTTCTGACCGTCCACCACCATTTCCTCAGGATCCTTGACCGCAAGCTTGACGGGAAGGAGGGGATTGTCGCACCAGGGGCTGTTGATCGTCAGCTTGCCGATGTCGGAGGATGCTTCTTCCTCTTCGCCCTCGGGCAGCTCTCTGCCGAGCGCCTTGTAAAGATCGGCTTTGCCGAGCGGCTCGTCATCGCAGTAGACCGCGAACACGACATCGGAAGGGGTGGAAGCAATGTCAAAACGGTCGATCGGGAGAGCGTTTCCGCCGACGACCTTGACAAGCACCGTGCTTTCGGTGATCCTCAGGGTCGCCGTCTCCTCGTCACGGATGTTGAGTTCATCGGAGAAGACCTTCACGGTCACGGTGTAATCCTTGGGACCGTCTTCGAGATACTTGCCGACGCTATCCATGTCGGGAATAAAGGTCAGCTTGTTATCGTTCTTTTTCACGCTGTAGGCATCCGAAGGAAGCTTGTTGCCTTCGAAATAGACCTCATAGGAGAAAATGCCGTTTTCAAAATTCATCGCGCTCTTGTCTTCGGAGGCACCGTTTGACATCACGGCGTACAGCGAGAAGACAAAGCGGTTTTTCTGGGATTTACGGAAGCCGCTTTCGGTCTTTTCGATCACCGAAGCTCCCTCCGATATCACGTCGACGCCGCTCGGATAACAGGAGACGATCGTCTGCGCTCCCATCGAAATGCTGAAGCGCGTATGATCGAGGGACATGACAAGGGAATATTCACCAAAGGGATAGCCGTCAAGATCGATCTCCGCCACGAAGGCATTGCCCTCGAGCTTGTGCGGAACGTTGTCGATCACGACCTCGCCCTCCGCGTTTTTCAGGATCATCTTGGCGTTATATTCCGAAAGCTCCTCAGCCGTCAGAGCGGTTGAACCCTTATAGGCGGTGAAGCTGTGCTTTGACTTGGTTTTGGAAAGGGAGTCTACCGTTCCCTTCAGATCGTAGCCCACGGTAGATCCGATAATATCGACCGTGACCTCGGTCTCAAGGCGGTACACACCGTCCATCAGGCTGACGTTCAGCTTGATCTTGTTCTTACCGGTCACAAGCGCGATGGGATCACTCATGGCAGAGGCGGCAGGATCACCGTACACACCCTTCAGATCGTCCGCGATGACCTCTCCGTCATAGGTGACCGTACCGAAGGTCTTGCCGGGGAGATCGGTATCGGTATTGAATACCTTGTCATCAGAACCGCTGCGGACACGGTAGCCGACCTTGATCTCATCGCCCGCCTTCAGCTTTTTGGAAAGCTCGGCAAGAGTGCCTTCGACCCACGCACCGTCCTTTTCATACTGGAAAACGGGCGTCATGTAAAGCGCAGGCTCAGCCATCAGAACGATGTTGTCCGCCGAAACCTCCTTGCTCAGGGTCAGCACCATGGCTTTACCGGTATCGTCGGTATTGAACAAAACGGGATTATCTTTGGCGCTGTCGCGGATCACACCGGTACAGCCGCTTTGAAGCCCAAGCTCCGCGGGAGGGGTGATCACACAGTTGGTCGGCGGATAGTCCGCTCCGCCGCAAGAGGCGTTCAGCACCGTTCCGCCGAAATCCTGGATCGAATACGACAGGCTGATCAGGGGGAACGGAACCGAGGAAAGATCGACGGTTGCCAGCGTCTTGCCGTCAGGTGCCTTCGAGATCGCCACGTCCACGTCAAGGGTGTAGCGGTCACACATCAGATTGGTGATCTCGCGCATGGTCGACACCACGGTCTCGGCATTACAAAGCTTGCCGACAAAACGGTCACCGTATTTTTTCAGAGTCGCATTGCCGCTGAGATCAGCCGCCGTACCGAGACCGATGTAGATCATGTGAAGATCTTCATGGGCATCAAGCTGTTTGGCAAGTTCATCCGCGACGGTAGAAACTTCAGTAATATCTTTTTTGTTTTCATCGGTGAATTTACCGTCTGTCAGAATCACGATCCAGTTTTTGGCATCGGGATCAACCGTCGCACCGTCTTCACGGTACAGACTTTCGATCGCGACGGCAACCGAAGAAAGCGGCGTCAAGGCATTCGAAAGAGGGGTCAGCTTCTGACCGTATGATACTTCCCGATCGATCGTCATGTACTTAGAGACAAAAGCCGTAATATCGTTTTCGCGGTTTGAAGTAAAGGGAAACAGAATCGCGTCATCAATGGTTGCGGGTCTCGTATCGTTTTTGTTATCGATCTTGACGTTCATGGGCGTGATCCAAAGCTCATCATAATCGTTCATCATCGACGCCAGCATCTGAAGGGCATACGAAGAGTAATACGCGCGCTTATCATCCTTGGCAGTATTCCACAGGGTACGCATCGAACCGGAGTTATCGAAGAGGACCGAAACTCGCTTTTTCTCATACAAAGTCTGATCATCCTTCCCTGCCTCAGAAGAGGGCGATCCCGCCGCCATAACAGCGGGAACAAGACAGGATACAAGAGTCAGCACAGCCAGAAGCACACAGAGTGTGCTGCGTAAGGTGTTGGATTTCATACAGTCTCCTTTTTGAAAGCGGAATGTAGCAAAGCGGATCAAAACAAACCGTACGCATCCATACAGGCAGAATGAAGAGCGCCCGTAAGAAGTGCGCCCATAAATAGAAGAGTTCTGAGTGGGGACACGTACCGATACTACATATTATACAAGATATATTCTGAAAAATCAATAGTTATTTACAAAAAATTCAGCAAAACAAGCGGTTTTTCGCCAAAGAAAACAGAAAATTTTCATAAATTTTACAACATTTCTCTTTTCTTCCGCATCGTTTTCTCTCCGCCATCTCTTTCGTGAAGCGATCCATTGTTTTTTCTCTTGATTCTTCAGGGCATCGTCCCCACCCCTCCCACGGCAGAGATCCACTGCGGATCTGCTTTACATGTAAACCAATGGTTGCTCATTACACCGCCACCCTTCATTCCAAATTGTCAACCTTTGGTTGTCATTTACAATAAAAGACAGGCTGTCCCCGGCAGAACAGCCTGTCTTTTGCAGGTTATTTATTAGAAACTGTCAAAAATGTAAATTAATGGTTGCGCCAAAATCACCTATCAGCCGCGCTTGGCCTTTTTGAAAACAAGGAAGAAGACAGCGCCGCCGCCGATCGCTACCACAGCAGCTGCCGAGATGCCGATCACAAGTCCCATCGAGCCTGCGTTACCGCTACCCGATCCGTTGCCGGGATCATCGGTCGAGGGAGTAATATCGGTAGTCGGCGCGGAGGTCGTCACGTCGGGATCGACCTTACCGTTGTCGGGATCCTTCACATCAGACTTCTCCGCGAAGGGGAGTGAGGGCTTCGTCGAGCTTTCTCCGGCATCACCGTCGGAGGAAAGCGTCAGGAATTCGATCTCGGAGATCTGAATATCCGAGGTAGAGGTCACCGTCATGCGGTACGCCTTATAATTCGCAAACGACTCCTCGGGGATCGCAAAGCCTCTGACGTATTTTGCCCATTCGTATTTCAGCTCAGAAACCTCCGAAAGCTTGACCCAGGTCTTGCCGTCAACACTGCCTTCCACGAGAATTCCCTTCGGCGCGCGGTTCTTGGCGCTTGCCGAGGTTACGGTGTACAGCAGCAGTCTCGACGCCTTGTTCGAGGATACCGTGATCACCGTACCGCTTTCCAGCGTCGCCGCCGTGTTCGAATTGTTGTCAAACAGCTTTTCAAGATCAGCCTTTGACACGGTTTCGGAGTATACGCCGTTTGTCAGCGTCTCGGGAAGCGCGCTTTGGTTATACTTGAAGCTTTTGGTCACAAGGTCCTCAGCGGGATCCGCCTTAGCGCCCGTTGTCAGTGAGGTGGGATACTTGCCCTTACCCCAATCCGAAGGCTCCGCACCCATGTCAAAGACGAGCGTCGCGCCTTCCGACACGGTCTTGTGCGAGATAAACGCCTCATTATGCGCCTTACCGTTGACGGTCAGCGACTGAATATACACGTTATCCTTTGAATTGTTGTTGGCAATGATCACAAGATCCTTGCCGTTGTCCATATGGACTGTTACCTTATCAAACAAGGGGGAGGTGATCACATATTCACCGCTGCCCATGTTCTGGGGATAAAGACCAATGGCAGAAAGGAGGTACCATGCCGACATTTCGCCGTTATCCTCGTCACCGCAGTAGCCCTGCCCGATCTCCGAGCCTACGTAGAGGCGTGAAAGGATCTCGCGGGTGATCTCCTGCGTGCGATCGGGTCTGTCGGCATATACGAACATATACGGAACGGCATGCGCGGGCTGGTTGGAATGGGAATACTGACCCATTCTGACCTCTCTCGCCTCGACCATTTCGTGAATGCCGCCATCCGCAACCTTCTTCATTGCCGAAAGCGAATCGTTGAAATAGTCCTCAAGCTTACGAAGGAACTGCTTCTGACCGCTGTACAGGTATTTAAGACCCTCGCCGTCATACACAGGAGCGAACGCCATCGTCCAGCCGTTGGTTTCGGAGTAGTCACCCCACCAACCGACACCGTCATAGCTTGAGTTCGTCCAGGCACCCGAAGCGTTCTTGCCCATAAAGAAGCGGCAAGAAGGATTGAAGGTGTTCACGTAGAAGCGCGCGCGGTTGAAATAATACTCCGCCTCATCGGTGTATCCGAGCGCCTGCGCCATCACACCGATGCAGTAGTCGGAAATATAGTCCTCCATCGTCCATGAGAAGCCGTACTGAATGTCATTCGTTACGTAGCCCGTGAAGGGAGCAGTGTTATTCTGATGTCTGCCACCGTTATCGACGTTGCTTGATACGGTAGCGGCATTCTTCAGCATGGATTCAAAGGCTTTTTTATAATCAAATTCAATGCCCTTGATATACGCGTCGGCAAAGATGATGTCCGAGCTTGTGCCGAGCATCGAGCTTGTGCCGCCGGGCGCGATCCAACGGGGGATCCAGCCGTTATCCTTGTAATGTTGAACGATACCGTCAAGAAGCTCGCCGTCGAAGTTTGGTGTAAGTAGCGCATATGCCGCCCAAGCGGTGCGGTAGGTATCCCAGAAGCCGTTGTTGACGTAAAGCTTGCCCTCAGTCAAACGGCCTGCATGATAGGGAGAAGCGTAGACCCAGTCGGGTTCTTCATTCGTACCGCGGTTTTCACTGTAAAGATTGGGATAAGAATACATGCGGTAAAGATTGGAATACAGCGTCACCTTTTCGGTGTAGCTTGCGCCCTCGACCTCTACCATGCCGCAGATGTCATCCCATGCCTTCTGCGCTCTCTCAAAAATGCTGTCAAAGGTATCGTTTGCCCCGATCTCAAGCTCATAATTGCGCTTTGCCTGAGCCTGGCTGATGAAGGAGGTCGCAAAAAACATCGTCACCTCAGCCGTACCCTTCGGGAAGACCGCGATACCGTTCTTACCGATGTTCTTGAACGATGCGGGAGCAGTCGAGAATTTGCCAAAGATCTGAAGCTTATTGGAGCCGCGATCGGTATGATCACTTCTTGCCGTGAAGGTGCCGTCATCCTTGATGGTAACAAGACCGCCCGCGCGGACGCAGTCGAAGATGATATTGACGTTTTCGGCATCCTCGGGGAAGGTAAAGCGCACCGCCACACCGTGAACGGTAGGCGTCATTTCCACCTTGACACCCGAAGCCTTACTGCCTTCGTCAAAGGTCACCGCATAATAATGCGCCTTTGCGGTCTCGTTGTCATGACTGAAGCCCGCACCGAGATTCGCGGTATTCAGATTCGCCGCGCCGATCGAGGTCAGCGAATCGGTCTTCAGCGAGGTATTTGCCATAAACTGCCAGGTTCCGTAGTCGCCCGTCCAGGTAGAGGGCACGTGTGAAACGCTGAAATGACAGATGGCGTCATCAAAATAATCGTAATGGGTGTTCTTTCCCGAATTGGTAACGGGAGTAAAGAAGTTGAAGCCATTGGGCATCGTGATAAAGGGGGTGGTCAGACCGCGCGAGAAGGCACCGGAATTGCTGTTCGTACCGCGCAGGGTGTTCACGTAATCGGAAAGATGGCTGTATTCTGCCTCCTTGCGGTTTTCGATCACAAGATCGTCAAAATGCGCGATAAACTGCTTTTTGTCGACCACAGAATCACGGTGATAATAAACGTAGACCGAGTCGATCGTCTTGCCCTTGGCAACCTCGCCAAGACAGGTCTCCACGTAGTTCCACTGACCGGTGTACAGCGCCTCGGAGTCGCCCTTCGCCTGCGGGGTCATGGCAAAGCCGTTCTGATCGAGAGCGGACAGTCCCGACAGATAGCTGCCGTCGGTAAATTTCAGATCGATCATCATGTACATGGCGCTGTATTCGAAATCGTAGCCATAGCGGATCTCGGGAAAATGCAGGTACGAAAGGCGGGTATTGTCGTCAACTTTGATGTTAAGCCCCGAATAAAGGAGATTTCTTGCGTAGCTCTCCTCATTCGTCGCGTGCTTGCCATAGACCGTCAGTGTCTTTTCGCCCTCAAACGCACCCGTCGAAACGTAACCCGTGAGCGGTCCCGCAGTGACCTCGCTCGACAGCGGGGAGTCGCCCTGACGCTTACTCTCGCCCTCGCCCGTTCCTAAGAAAAGATCGGCAAGCTGCGTCATATTGCCGCCGCGGTTCTGCGTGATCTCAAATTTATAATAGGTATAGGGCGCGGGATCATCGACAGTATAATACTTCGTGAGTCCTCTCGACGAGAAGCTCTGCGCATAGCGGTAATCGATCTTCTGATAGGTCTCGCCGTCAGTCGAGCCGTACAGCGTCCACTCACGGGGATCGCGTTCTTCCTCGTCATTGGCAGAGGTCAGCGCGTACACGCCCACCGTCTTGGGTTCGGAAAAACGAAAGGACACAAAGACGGGATTTCCCGAGGTCGGCGTCCCCTGTGTCAGGAACTTGGTGGCGGGAGAGCCGTCGAAAAGCTTGGTTTTGCCCTCCTCCGTCTTGAAATCGGTTGAACCCTGAACGCTGTTCAGAAGGATCTCTTCGGTAAAGTCGCCCTTGATGTCGGCAGACAGTGAGACTGCTTCAAGACCGGCATAATACGTGCCGTCCGCTTTTGAAACGAAGGGCGTTTTCTCGCCTTCCTCAAAAGAAGCGGAGAACAGAACCCCCTCCGAAGCGCCGCCCGACGCCAAGAGCGTCAAGGGTGAAAGCAGAGTCGGAAGCAGCATCAGTAGTGCCAATATCACCGCAGGAATTTTGATCGTGGTTTTCATAAGGACCTCCCGGGTCAGATAAAAATAAAGTTGATTTATTATACCATATTTTCCGAATGTGCGCAAGATGAATTTTTAAAAAATATGAAATATGTCAAAAATCTTCACAAAATTTATGATATTTTCGCAAAAAACAAACAGATCGTAAAAAAACGCTCATCCAAAACAGCGCCGTTGGTCTGAAGCGCCGCAGTCAACACATGCTTAAACCCCGACAGACTTTTAAAAAATCTGTCGGGGTTCTCTTACGTCATGTCATACGTAGTATATTTTGTCTGCGAAAGCAATGCTTGAAGCTTCAAAAACCGTTCTCGCCTCGTTCCGTGCAAAAGATGATTTCGAAAAGGAAATACAAACGCTTTCCGAAAAACGATTTTGGTATGAAATCCGTTCGTGTATAAAAGCACATATCTTTTTTCGATATTCCTTTCACCAATACACCGATTTTCTTTTATCGAATGAATATCTGCAAAGTTTTTTGCGCACTCTTCGAAATCAATCTGATGAAATCCGTCTTTTGCTTTGTATACAAGCGAATCCGAAAAGTTTTCAGCCTTGCTTCTGTTCACCGCGACGATCTGATCGTCACACAAAATCATTTCCATCATGCGCTCTCCTTTATCACTTAATTTTCCTTCCGTCACACCTGCGCCGCACCGCCTTCTCCCGGAGAAAGGCTTTTCCGCCCCCATTATAACACAAATCGGCAGAGAAAACAAGTTCTCTGCCGAAGGTTTTTGTGTTTTCATCCCTCCGCTAAAAAGAGGAGAGAAGGAAGTCCGCGTTTTTTTAATTAGCCTGCGTAGAAGATCAGCTCGGACATCTGATAGGTTTCGCCGTTGTTGGAAACGAGCATGATGTAGCTGCCGGTCAGGGTCTTACCGAAACCGTAGTAGTTTTCGGTGTAGTTGCCGCTGATGGTGCTCTTGTCAAGTCCTTCGGGAGCAACCGAAACAAAGTCGGGAGTTTCCTTCCAGGTGTTGCCGTCTTCCGAAACATAGATCTCGAAGTCAACGAGCGTTCTGCCATGGTAAGGATCGTTGTCGTTACCGTTAACGAGCGAAATACCAATGATCGACTGGGGAGATGCGAAGCCGATCACGATCGCTTCTTCTTTACCGTTCTTACCGGTGCAAAGCTTGGTAGAAACGTCGTTGTCGAAGAGGTTGTCAGCGGATTCGCCGTTCGTTACGGTGGGAGCGCTGATCAGGGTGATGAGGTTGTTCGAAACCTTTTCAACGCCCTGGGGAACGTCGGGATCGGGAACAAGTTCCTTCTTCTGAGGCTTCAGATGAGGGTACTTGCCGTCGGGATTGAACTGCGTGAGGTCAGCGAAATAAGCAAGCTTGCTTTCTTCGTCATAAACCTTCCATTCGATTGCGTAGTTGTGATAACCGTCTGCGTCATATTCATAATTCTCAAACGAGAATTCAGCGCCGAGGTCAAAACGTACCCAACCGTTATCGGTGTAGTGCGCAAGGGTAATACGGCTGATCTCGATGGCAACGCCGTCAACAACGATCACGTGCTTATACGCATCGTTAATGGTGTAGCCGTTGGCTTCACCGGACTCTTCGTCATAGGTGGTGAGGAAGAAGTCGGAATAAATGCCGCCGTTGGCATTGAGCTTGACAACAAGTGCGACGTTATAGTCAAGATCAACGTGGAAGTCCTCGAACATAACAAGCGAGAGCGTATCGCTGTCGAGCATGTCGAAGCAGTCATAGTCTGCAATCAGGTCTTCGCCATCGGTTTTGGGCTCGGTTGTAACATCGGTATCAGGAATGGTGGTCGTATCCGTCTTGGGAGCCGTGGTGGTATCGGGAGCCGTGGTGGTCTCCGTCTTGGGAGTAGTGGTGGTTTCAGTCTTGGGAGTCGTGGTATCATCGCCGCCGCACGCAACGAGAACAACTGCCAGAACCGTAACCAAAAGAATCGCCAGAAGTTTTTTCATGGTGTTCATCCTTTCAATCATTTCTCGGGTCTTACCCGCAAGAGATTATAGCATATCTTTTTTCAAGAATCAATAGGTTTTTCTATAATTTTTACAAAAAAATTGCTTTTTTTGCTCAAAAAATGACCTACTTTGCAAAAAACAAGGCTTACCCCACAGGGCAAGCCTTGTTTTTTTAATACGCAAAAAATTACGTCTGATTAGCCCTGCCAGAAAATGAGCTCGGAGATCTGGTAGTGCTCGCCGTTGTTGATAACGACCATGACGTTGGTAACACCGGTGAGGGTCTTACCGAAGTCGAAGTAGTTTTCAGCATAGTTCTTGTTGTAGAGTGCCTTATCGAGAGCAACGCCGTCAGCATCAAGACCGGTGAAGGACACAACGGGGTCGCCCCAGTTCTGACCGTCTTCGGAAACATAGATGTCAAACGCGAGAACCGTTCTTGAGGTGTAAGCTTCGTTATCGTTACCGTTAACAAGGCTGACGCCTGCGATGTTCTGCGCGGAAGCGAAGGAGAGCGTTACAGCGTTTTCAATGCCGTTTGCGTTCTTGCAGAGCTTCGAACGGGGATCGTTGTCGAAGAGCTTTTCATAGCCTTCGCCGTCACCTGCAGCGGGACCGGAGATAGGAGTTACCTGGTTGAAGGGAACTCTTTCAAGGTCGGTGGGACGGTCGGTGTCAACAACCATTTCAACCTTAGCGGGCTTCTTGTGATACATGCCGCCGAATTCGGTGAAGTTTGCGAAGTATTCTACTTCGTTTTCATCGTTGTAGATCTTGAGGGAGACTTCGTATACGTGAGTGTTTTCTTCATCGTATTCGTAGTCGTCAAAGCTGAACTTTTCGCCGAGGGATGCGCGAACGTAACCGGAGGAACCGTTGTTGAAGAGCGAGAAGCCGTCGCATTCGAATTCCTTGCCGTCAACGGTGAATACCCATCTGTAGGTATCGTTTGCTTCCCAGACAGCGGTGTTGAAGGAACCGTCGGGATTGGTTTCGGTGTAGAAGAGATCCTGATAAATACCGTCATAGTCATTCATGATGAATACGACAGCAACGTTGAAGTTAATGTCACCGTGAGTGTTTTCGAAGGTGCAGAATACCAACTCAGGATCGGTGGTCCACTGGTTAACGCACATGATCTCGTTGATCATGTCATAGCCCGCGAATTCCTCCGTGGTGGTAGGAGCGGTGGTCTCGTCAGCATCGGGAGCCTTGGTGGTCTCGTCAGCATCGGGAGCCTTGGTGGTCTCGTCAGCGCCGGGGGTCGTAGTGGTAACTGTGGGATCGGTGGTGGTTTCGGTCTTGGGGGTAGTGTCATCGTTACCGCCGCATGCAACGAGTGCAACAGCGAGAAGAGCTACCATCAAAACCACGAGAAGCTTTTTCATAAGTAATAGCCTTTCCTTTCTTTGTTTTCCGTCAGACAGCTGACGGACAGGTCTTGAACCTTTTATTATTGGGTAGCACAATATTGTGCTTACCCATAGCTCAAAGGCATATAACACAAAAAATCTCTTGTTGCAATACTCTTATTTGCTTTTTTTGTTAATTTTTCAAAAATTATTAACGAAAAAACCGTGAACTCGCTAAAAACAAAAACTCACGGGCACTGCCCGTGAGTTTGAAAGGGATCGAAATAGCTTATTCAGCTTCGGTGTAAAGTACGATCTCGGAGATCTGATACATATCGGTTGCATGCGTGATCTCGAGTCTGAAGTACTGATAGGTAACGGGAGTTTCAAGCTGATAGTTAAGCTCGCCGTAGTTTGCGATGGTAATCGTGGAAGGATCAACGTTACGAACATCGATCTGCGTCCATGCCTGACCGTCATTCGAGCCGAGAAGCTTGAAGTTGGTAACAACTCTCGAGGAGTAGGATACGTCATCGTTTGCGCCGACGAGCGAGTAGGAAACGATGGTCTTGGGACCGTCCTTGATCATGAACTCGATGGGAGTGGTAACGTCATTGGTGCAGAGCTTGGAACGAACCTGGTTGTCGAAGAGATTTACGTAGGTTTCTTCCGCGTTGAAGCCAGCGGCACCGGAGATACCGGTAAGCGAGCCTGCGGGAAGAGCAACGTGATTCTCAGGACGGTTGGGGTCATCTATCATCACAACGGGAGCGGGCTTTTCAAAGGTATAAAGACCGCAGAGATCGGGATCGGTAAACCATGCCCAGAATTCAAGGGTCTCTGCTTCTCTGTCATAGATCTTGAGAACGCAGTCATAATCGTGAGGATCTTCTTCGTTCAGCTCAAAGTCAGCGCCGAGGTCCATACGGATATAACCGTTGTCCTTGTTGTTGATGAAGGAGAAGCGTTCGATCTCGTATTCTACGTTATCGATCACAACGACCCACTTATAGTCATCGTTGATATAGCCTTCTTCGGTATCGGGATCGGTGAAGACAAGCTGCTCATAAATGCCGTTTTCGGTCTGGAACATCACGAATACAAGCGCCCAGTTGAACTCAAGAGCGGGGTGCTGATCTTCAAAAGCGCACGGCCAGGAACCCTGATTCCAGAAGGGGTTAACTGCCTGGTTTTCAAAGTCACCGTTCATGATGTCAACGCCTTCAGCAAAGAGGGGTTCGTCATCAGCTGCGGGCGGATCGGTATCGGGGGTCTTAGGCTCGGTCGTACCGGGCGTGGGATCTTCCGTCACGGGTGCCTTAGGGGTGGTCTCATTGGTCTTAGGTTCCGTAGTGGTGTCGGGTTTTTGAGTTGTGGTTTCACCGTCGCCGCACGCCACGAGGACAACGACGAGGATGGCTACCATCAAAAGCGCAAAAAACTTTTTCATGGGAATCGTTCCTTTCTTTCACCCCATACCGGGGCAGTTTTAAGTATTTTATCATAAAAAATCAAAAATTGCAATAAGGATTTCAAAAAAAGGCAAAAGGATTATACTTTTTTGTAAAAAAGCCATGCCGTACAGATAAACAGCCGTTTTCGTTCATACATATACCGAAAACCGCGGTCTTCCGACTTGACTTTTTACAAAATATCGGTATAATAATATCGATTATATTATAATGTTTACAGGAGTCAACATGATCAAAACCGTCGACGTCGGTCTGCAGTACGGAGGAAGATTACTCTTTCAGCACGCAGACCTCACCTTTTCTCCCGGCAACTGCTACGGCATCATCGGTGCCAACGGAGCGGGAAAATCCACCTTTCTGAAGATCCTATCGGGCGAGCTTGAACCTGACCGCGGTGAGGTGATCCGCGATCCCAAAAAGCGCATCTCGGTTCTCAAGCAGGACCATTATCTATATGATGATCACACCGTTCTCGACACCGTTCTTCACGGAAACGAGGAGCTTTGCCGTATCATCAAGGAAAAAGAGCTTCTCTACGCCAAGGAAGACATGTCGGAAGAAGAAGGCATGTACCTATGCGAGCTTGAGGAACGCTTCTCGGAGCTTGACGGCTGGAGCGCCGAAAGCGATGCCGAGATCCTTCTCAACAGCCTCGGGATCACGACCGAGCTGCACTATACCATGATGAATACCCTGACGGGTGACGATAAGGTCAAGGTCCTTCTCGCGCAGGCACTCTTCGGCAATCCCGATATTCTTCTGATGGACGAGCCCACCAACCATCTCGATCTTGGCACCATCGCCTGGCTTGAGGAATTTCTGATGGGGCTTGACACCTCGACCGTCATCATCGTCTCGCATGACAGACATTTTCTCAACAAGGTCTGCACCCATATCGTGGACGTTGACTTCGGTAAGATCACCACCGTTGTGGGCAACTATGATTTCTGGTACGAATATACTCAGATCCGTCAAAGACAGATCCGTGAGCAGAACAAGAAAGCCGAGCAGAAGATCCGCGAGCTGACCGACTTTATCGCGCGCTTCTCCGCCAACGCCTCCAAATCAAAGCAGGCAACCAGCCGTAAGAAGCTGCTTGACAATATCACACTTGAAGACGAAGGGGTATCAAGCCGCCGCTTCCCCTTTGTGGATTTCAAGCCGAACCGTGAGATCGGCAAGGACGTCCTCACGGTAGACGGCATCTCGAAGACCATCGACGGCAAAAAGATCCTCGACAACGTTTCCTTTACCGTGCATCCTCACGATAAGATCGCCTTCATCGGCGATGACCCCGTGGCAAGAACCACGCTCTTCAAGATCCTTGCGGGCGAGATGGAGCCAGACGAGGGCAGCTACAAATGGGGTGTGACCACCTCCTTCTCCTATTTTCCTGCCGACAACTCACCCTATTTCGACGGCAGAGAGGATTCTCTGGTCGACTGGGTGAGAAGCTATTCCGATCTCACCTATGAATCGGACGTCCGCTCCTGGCTCGGCAGACTCCTCTTCTCGGGAGATGAGGTTCACAAAAAAGCATCCGTCCTCTCGGGCGGCGAAAAGGTCAGAATGATGCTCTGTAAAATGATGCTTTCGGGCGCGAACGTTCTGATCCTTGACGAGCCCACCAACCATCTCGACCTCGAATCGATCTCGGCGCTCAACAACGGTCTCATCCGTTTCCCCGAGGTGCTTCTCTTCACCTCGCATGACCACCAATTCGTGCAGACGGTCTCCAACCGCATCATCGACGTCACAGCAGGTCACTTCTACGATATGCAGATCACCTACGATGAATACGTTGAAAGAACCTATAAAAAGGATACCGAATAGCCCCTCTTTGATCTTGAATGAATCCGAAAGGCAGTATTATGAAAGATATCAATATCGTTCTCGTTGAGCCGGAGATCCCGCAGAACACCGGCAATATCGCCAGAACCTGCGCCGCGACAGGCGCTTCCCTGCATCTTGTCAAGCCGATGGGCTTCACACCCGATGCCGCCAAATTGAAACGCGCGGGGCTGGACTACTGGGATAAGCTCGACATTACCTATTACGAAAGCCTTGACGATTTTCTCGCGCAACACAAAAATGACGCTTTGTATCTCTTCACCTCCAAGGCTGCTCAGAATCACACCCGTGTCACCTACCCGAAACAGGTCTATCTCCTGTTCGGCAAGGAAACGGCAGGACTTCCCGAATGGCTGATCAAGGAGCGTTACGAAACCTCGGTCAGAATCCCCATGCTTGACGGACTGCGTTGTCTGAATCTCTCCAACGCCGCTGCCGTGGCGGTCTACGAGGTCCTGCGCCAGCGTGATTTCGACACTCTGAGCGAAGAAGGCCACCTCAAATATATCACCTGATAAGGTAGGAGCATTTTATGAAAAAACTTGTTATCATTCTGATGATCCTCACAGCCCTTGTCGCGCTTCTCGTCTCCTGCGGCGACAAAGAACCCGCCGAAACCACGACGGAAGCCAAGCTGGTTGCCGTCATGACAGACACAGCCTCGTCATATACCGCCGTATACCCGCTCTCCTACAGCTTCAACACCTACAAGGGAGAGGCTGTCAAGTATTTCGAAGAGCTTGTCAAGGAAAACTCGGGCGGCGCGATCGCCATCAAGAGCGATTTCCTCGCGGGCGAGGAAGCGGCGGGCAGCTATGAGATCCTGCTCGGCGCGACCAACCGTCCCGAAAGCATCGAAGCCATGAAAACACTGCGCCGCGATGACTACCTCATCGGCTTTGTCAACGGTAAGCTTTGCGCAATCGGCGGCTCGGATGAAGCCTCCGCCAAGGCGATCCGCCATTTCGCGACGATGTTCTTTTCCAAAACGCAGAACGATCTCGTTCTGCCCGAGACCTTTTATCAGCGTTTCGACGGCAGTTATCCCCTGAATTCCCTGACGGTCTTCGGGACGCCGATCGACAAGGTCGCCATCGTCGCTCCCTCCTCCCTCTCCAAGGATGCCGAAAGTCTGAAAAACGGCATTCTCGAGCTGACGGGCTACACCCTTCCGACCGTCACCAAGCGCGCCGAAAACGACGGCATCGCGTATGCCATCACGCTTTCTGCCGAGAATGACGGTGGCTTTACGGCAAATGCCGAGGGCATTACCATTGCCCACACCGATGCCCTGACGAGAAGTCAGCTCGTCACGGGGCTTCTCGCAACCTGTCAGAAGGGCGCGCCTGATGCCATCCTTTCGGAAAACACCGCCTTTCTCAAGGCAGAGGCAGGAACAAAGCTCTCGATCGTCGATCTGAACGTCTATTCCACCGGCTTTGGCGAAAACTCAGTCGTCAACCGCTACCCCCGTCTCATGACCTATCTTGCGAATGCCAACTATCCCACCGTGCTTGCTCTTCAGGACGTCTCCCCCACCTGGATCGATCAGTTTGACCGTAAGGGCGAGGGCTTCAAGTCCATGAACGAGGTCTACGGCTATATCGGAGAAGGCAGAAATGCCGACGATGAAAGCGTCATGCAAGCGGTCTTCTACCGCAAGGACCTTGTGACTCTCGTGCGCTCGGGTACCTTCTGGCTGTCCGAAACGCCCGATATCTGCAGTGTCGGTTGGGACGGCAGGACCCGTTCCACCTGCGCCTGGGCAGTCCTCAAAGACAACGCCACGGGTCAGGAGTTCGCCGTCATGAGCACGATGCTCGATCCTTACGGCAAGAACGCCCGTCTGAACGGCATCGCTCTCATTCTTGAGCGTGCCGCCGACCTCGGTTGCCCCGTGATCCTCTGCGGCGATCTGAACGTCGTTTCGAAAAACTCCACCGCCAAAAAGGTCACAAACGGTGACTTCTTCGATGCGCAGTCCATTGCGCTTTCGGGCGACAAGACCGAGATCATCACCGCCCACAACGCCTTCGGCAGCGGAAATGAGCTTCCCTCCAAGAGCGATTTTATCTTCACCTCCTACGGCGACTTTACCGTAAACAGCCACGCCATCGACAAGACCAAGATCGAAAACGGCTTTATCTCCAACCACTGGATCCTCTACGCCGATATTTCGCTCCTCGAATACCGCGAGTAAGCAAAGAGACCAAGAATACGGTACGGTACAGATCCGTAATACCGCATACGTCTGAACACCGGAAAACAACATAGCGCAAGAAAAGGCGCATAATATGAATACCGCATAAAGAACGGCGCTGTCTCCCATCGGACACAGCGCCGTTCTCTCACTTTCCGTGCGGGATCTCCGTGGAAATGGCTGTGATCCCTTCTTACGGTTACTTTTGTTTGTTTCGGAGGAGGCAACAACAATACCGTTCCATAAAAACACGCCTTGTGTCAGCGCTGTGGGGAAAAGTGAGCGCTGACACAAGGCTTCGTTGCGGGTGGGCGCCGCCCACACCCGTGACCTTTTTGAAAAAAGGTCAATCAAAAACTTTTGTACTTGGGTGCATGGGCGGGGGGGAAAGTGCGCAAAAAAGGGTACGATTTGTTTTGCAAAGAGAAAACCCGACCGAAAATGCTCGGTCGGGTTTCGTTTGGAGAATGATTCTATGATTCAGTAGACTGTTTTTAAGTAAGATCACTTTCTCTTGAAGATGAGAACGATCACAACAACGACACCGATGATAGCAACAGCGGAAAGGATCACGGTAAGAACAGTCGCGCTCTTGTCGGCTTCGTTCATTTCATTTCTGAGCTTCTCGATCTCTGCCATCAGGGTATCAACAGTATCCTTATCACCCTTCTTGATCGTAGCAAGGAGTTCGTCCTTTGCGCCGTTGATGGCGTTCTGAAGCTCGGTCTTATTGGTAGCATCAGCCGCCTTGAGAGCGGTCTCGGCTGCCTTCAGTGCCTTATCGAGAGCGGCAATCTTATCATCCAATGTCTTATCGCCGTTTTCCACAGCCTTGTTGAGTGCTGCCACCGCCTGATCCAGGTTTGCCTGTACGGCATCAATGGCATCCTCAAGTGCAGCCTTGGCTTCCTCAAGAGAGGTACGGAGTGCTTCGTCACCCGCAATGGAGGCAAGCTCAACGTTTGCGATAGTGGTCGAGAGCGACTCTACTGCTGCCGCGAGGCGGGTAGAAAGCTCCTTGTCAGCGGCCTGCATTGCGGCGGCAAGCTTATTCATTTCGTTTTCCAGGTATGCACGGAGCGTTTTGATGGCATCCTCGAGTTCCTTCTTTGCTTTGTCAAGCGCTTCTTCCAGCGCCTTGTCACGTGCCACGGACTCGGTCTCTACCTTGTTGATCATGCCGGTGAGAATGCCTACCTGCTTTGCGATCTCAGCAGCAAGCTTATCGTCGCCGTCCTTGATCGCCTTGTTAAGATCTTCCACTGCCTTATCAAGATTCGCCTGAACCGTATTGATGGCATTGGTGAGTGCGGTCTTCGCGGCTTCGAGAGATTCATTCAGCACCTCGTCACGGTCGATGGAAGCCTGTTCCACCGTGTTGATCATGTCGGTAAGAATGCCGACCTGCTTTGCAAGCTCCTCTGCGTTTGCATGGTCGCCGTCTTCCATTGCCTTCGTAAGCGCTTCTACTGCCTTGTCAAGATTATCCTGTACGGTAGCGATCGATTGGGTGAGAGTGTTTGTCGCATTTTCAAGAGATTCCGCAAGCTTCTGATCACCCTCAGCCGCCGCTGTTTCTGCCGCGGTGATGAGTGCCTTCACTTCAGTAATTGCCGTTGCCAATGATTCGGCATTTGCCTTGTCACCGTCCGCGATGAGGAGCTTCAGCTCTTCTACCGCTTCATCAAGATTATCCTGTACGGTGTTTACTGCCTGAGTGAGAGTGTCTTTCGCATTGTCAAGAGCTTCCGCAAGCTTCTGATCGCCCTCAGCCGCTGCTGTTTCTGCCGCGGTGATGAGCGCCTTCACTTCAGTAATTGCCGTTGCCAATGCTTCGGCATTTGCCTTGTCACCGTCCGCGATGAGAGTATTCAGATCGCTGACTGCCTTGTCAAGATTATCCTGTACGGTGTTTACTGCCTGAGTGAGAGTGTTTGTCGCATTTTCAAGAGATTCCGCAAGCTTCTGATCGCCCTCAGCCGCCGCTGTTTCTGCCGCGGTGATGAGTGCCTTCACTTCAGTAATTGCCGTTGCCAATGCTTCGGCATTTGCCTTGTCACCGTCCGCAATGAGAGTATTCAGATCGCTGACTGCCTTATCGAGATTTGCCTGAACGGTCTCTACTGCCTGAGAAAGGGTATCCTTGACACCCGCAAGTTCATTCGCCAACGCTTCATCGCCGTCTGCGACAGTCTTTTCAAGAGTCGTAATGAGTGTTTTCACTTCGGTGATGGCGGTTGCCAGCTCGTCGGCATTTGCCTTATCGCCTGCTTCAATGAGTCCCTTCAGCTCTTCTACAGAGCTTTCAAGATCGCTCTTCAAGGTATTGATCACCTGCGTAAAAACAGAGGTGGTATTGCTGAGCGAGGTCTGGAGCTTCTGATCGCCCTCTGCCGCTGCTGTTTCGGCCTCGGTAATGAGCGTCTTCACTTCATTAATAGCAGCTGTCAGCTCATCGGCACTTGCCTTATCACCGTCAGCAATCAGACCCTCCAGTCTCTCCACTGCTGCATCAAGCTCTTCCGCAAGAGATTCTACCGTAGCGGGTGCCGCGTTTGCCGAGAAGGCAAAGCAAGACATCAGTCCTGCTACCATAACGATAGCGATCAGGATGGATAATACCTGTTTTTTCATGTTTCTTTCCTCCATATATGTAAGTCTTAAGGTTTTCATTGTGAATGTCTGAGTCCCTCTGTTTTCTGCACAGTCGGGAATCGGGTCCTGTTTTCGTTACTCGCGCTTTTTCAGCTTTGCGCATTCACACACGCCAAGCATATCCTCAACGCGCCGAAAGTGTCGGCAGGTACTGCAGTCATGCTCCGAGCCGCTTGCGTGCCGGTAATACTCACAGGCATCCTGCATCATCGTGACGAAAGGCTCGCCCTGATCAGTGTATACGGGATCTTTGGTGAAATCGGGGTAGATCGGCATCGGATCGATCGTAGGATCAAGTCTCTCGCGATCTTCATAATATCCGTATCGGATCACAAAAGTCTTGCCGCCTTCGATGATGGTCTTATATTCGTCGCCCTCGTGCGGTGTGTCACTATTGGAAAACAACTCTTGCAGCATGACCGTCCCTCCTTTCTCCGAGGCGATTTTGCTTTTGTTTGACATAATTATAACACAGTTTTTCGGGCTTTTGTACTACCTGAAATCCCTTTTTTTGGCTATATTTTTCAAGCCCCTTCATCTCTTTTTAAGGGTGTTTTGGATATAAAAACTCGTATCTTTCTCCAAAAAGATTTTTTATTACCTTTCTATTTCTCCGTATTTTTTCAACAAAATATCGCAAAAAATGTCGGATTATTCCAATTTTCATCCTTTCGAACAAAAAAACAAAGTAATTCACCGAAATTTTTTCATTTTTGATTTTGGCAACAATAATATTCGCATGGCGAACGATATATCGTTCGCCATGCGAATATTATATGTGATCAGCCTTCTCCTTTCAGATACGCGTCGGCAATGGGAGTCTCAACGAGATCGATCATACGGCGGCGAAGCGAACGCGCACCGTACCGTTCGGCATCCTTTTCATCGATCAGAAGGCTCACGGTCTCATCGGTGAAGTGATGTCCGATCCCGAGCGCCTCAAGGCGTTTTGAAAGCTCGCCGAGCATCCGCCTTGCGATCCTCTCAAGCGTTTCTCTCGACAGCATCCGGAACAGCACTACACTGTCAAGGCGATTGATAAACTCCGCACGGAACTCACTGAGGGCAGTCTGCCTTACCGCCTCGCCAACACTCTCCCATGCGCCCGAGTCCTGCGAAAAGCCCACGCTGCCCCGCCGCAAAAGATCCCGTCCGACGTTTGATGTGAAGATCACTACCGTGTTCGTGAAATCCACCGATACTCCCTGCGCATCCGATAAGCGCCCATCCTCGAGGATCTGCAAGAACAGATTCAGAATATCGGGATGTGCCTTCTCGATCTCATCAAACAGAAGCACCGCATAGGGCATGCGCCGTACCCGTTCGGTCAGCTGTCCCGCTTCCTCGTGCCCGACGTAGCCCGGTGGCGAACCGATCAGCTTCGATACCGCGTGCTTTTCCATATATTCCGACATATCAAAGGTAACAAGCGCCGATCGGTCGGCATACACCGTCTCGGCAAGCGCGCGTGCCAGTGCCGTCTTGCCCACCCCCGTCGGTCCGAGAAACAGAAAGCTCGCCACCGGTCTTAGGGGATCCCGTATGCCACAACCAGCGCGGCGGATGGCAGAGGCAACCTTGCCGATCGCCTCCTTTTGTCCCATAACCTCACGGGAAAGCGTTTCCTCAAGGGCAAGGAGTCGCTCTCGCTCACTTTTCGAGAGCGTTCCCTCGGCAATACCCGTTTTCTCCGACAGCACATAGCAAACGTCCTCATGGGTCACCTCGGGCACAAGAGCGGCGCTTTTTTCACGCCAGTCAAGAAGCGCCTCCTCATAGGATTCCCGAAGCGCCATCTCCTCATCGCGAAATGACGCCGCCTCCTCAAAGCGCTCCTCAAGGATCGCTCTCTCCTTGTCTTTTGCCTTTTCTTCGGCAAGGCGCTCAAGAGCCGTCAGAGAGCAAGGCTTTTCCAGTACCGTCAGCTTTTTGTGTGCCGCCGCCAGATCGAGAAGATCCAGCGCCTTGTCGGGAAGCCTTTGATCGGGCAAATACCGTACCGAAAGTGCGACAGCGCCGCTGATCGCCCCTTCGGTATATCTGACACCGTGGTGCGCCTCGTAACGGGAAAGCACACCCTTCAGGATCGCTTCGGTCTCCTCACGGCTCGGCTCGGGAACCTCCACCACCTGAAAGCGCCTGGTCAGGGCAGCATCCTTTTCAATATAACGGCGGTATTCCCCGAAGGTCGTCGCGCCGATCAGCTTGACTCTGCCTCTGGCAAGCGCGGGCTTCAGGATATTGGCGGCGTCGATCGCACCCTCTGCCGCGCCCGCCCCGATGACGGTGTGAAGCTCGTCAATGAACAGAATCACGTAAGGATCATCCTCCGCTTCTTCAAGGACCTGCTTCAGCCGTTCTTCGAAATCACCGCGGTATTTTGCCCCGGCCAGAAGAGACGCCATGTCGATCGCCACAACACGCATATCCGAAAGACTTTCGGGCACGTGTCCCCGGGCGATCCGTTCGGCAAGCCCCTCGACGATGGCGGT
>JAFVYN010000161.1 GCA_017508605.1 Clostridia bacterium | reverse complement strand
GTGAGAGGTCGGGACATCAGTCTTTCTGAACCTGTGAAGGTCGCTCTCTCTTCGCCGAGCATGGCGATCGGAATGAAAAACCGAAGAGTACTCCCACACTCGCGGCAGGGAAGCAGGGGCTGTTTTGCTCCCGATATCCCGCCGATTCCCGCTACGGTCACGGTATCGTGATCGTAGCGGCACACAGCACCGAGCGCCTCAAGGCAGTCGATCGTGGCAAGGACGTCCTCGGACGGGGCAACGCCACGGACGGTGCTGACACCCTCGGAAAGACCTGCCGCAATGAGAAGGCGGTGTGCCATGCTCTTGGAGGGAGGGGCGGCAACGCTGCCCTTGGCGGTCGATGGGCGGATCGTGACAAAGCTCATGCCGTGCCACCCGCTTTCAGGATGTCAATGGCTTTGAGATAGCCCGAAAGCCCCATGCCCTTGACGGTGGCAATGGCTGCCTGACGGATATAGCTTGTTTTACGGAATTCCTCACGGGTATCGGGGTCGGAAATATGCACCTCGACCGTGGGAATACCGACAGTCTTGACGGCGTCGAGAAGGGCAATGCTCGTGTGGGTATAGGCACCGGGATTGATGATGATCCCGTCATAGCGGCGGTAAGCCTTCTGGATCGCCGTTACCAAAGCGCCCTCGCTGTTGGACTGAAAGAATCTGACCTTGACACCGACGGCTTTAGCATGGTCGCGGATCTTTTTCTGAAGCGTTTGATAGGTCTCGCTTCCGTAGATCGCCGGCTCGCGGATACCGAGCATATTGAGATTGGGACCGTTGATCACAAGAATCTTCATGTAAGGTCCTCCTTTTTCAAATGATGGGCAAGGATGTCGGATGCGACACGATCGGGGTCGGTGTCGGCATCGATCCTGACGTCAGAAACTCTTTGATAGATCGGATAGCGCTCACGGTAGCGCGCCTCGATCGCCTCACGGCTGGATGCTGTCGGGCGATCCTCGGTCGGGATGAGTGAGGCGAGCGGTCTGTCGATAAAATATAGTCTTCCGTTGTGCTTGAGCTTTTGAATATTTATGTCCTTTAAAATCGCACCGCCGCCCGTGGCGATCACGAGATCCTCCCGTGTGGCAAGAGAGGCGATGACCTCCGATTCATAGCGGCGAAAGGCTTCTTCGCCTTCTTCACGGAAGATCGTCGGAATATCCTTTCCGGTAAGAGTGACGATCATGTCATCGGTATCGACAAGCTGTTTTTTTGTCATTTCGGCAAGTAGCTTTCCGACCGTCGTTTTTCCCGAGGCGGGCATACCGATGAGAACGATATTTTCCTTTTGCGCAAGGATCTCGTTGTACACTCGGTCGATCAGGCTGTCGGGATAGTGCTTCTTTGTGAAATATTCGGCGGCATAGACCGCTTGGGCGACAAGCATATACAGTCCGCCCTGCGCGGGGAGTCCTCGGTTATTTGCCGTCTGAACGAGACGGGTGCGCAGGGGATTGTACACAACGTCCACAACGCCCTCAAGACAGGGAAAGCGTGAGAGCGTAAGCTCGTTTTGATTCTCGTCCGTGGCAATGGTATCGATCTTCGGAAACATGCCGCAGGGGGTGGTATTGATGAGGATCTCGGCATCGGCATGGTCGCTGTATGCCTCACGGTAGGAGATGGCATCCTCGCTTTTCATATAGCTGATGCGCTTTACCTCCCGTGCCCCTTCGGAGATCGCGAGGGCTTTGGCGGTCTTGGAGGTACCGCCCGTGCCGAGAATGAGTACTTTTTTGCCGGTAAGGGTAAGTCCGAGACGGCGGATGAGAGCCGCGAGTCCTTTGAAATCGGTATTATAGCCGAAGAGCTTGCCGTTTCGGTTGATGACCGTATTGACGGCACCGATGGCGCTTGCCATGGGGTCAATTTCGTCGAGATAAGGAATGACGGCTTCCTTATAGGGAATGGTCACGTTAATGCCCTGAAAATCCTTTTCTTTCATGAAAGCGTCAAGCTTTTCGCGCTCGATCTCTCTGATCACGTAAGAATAGCTTTCGATCTTTTCGTGAATGATCTTGGAAAAGCTGTGAGGCAGATGCTCACCGATCACACCGTACGTCATGTCAAAGTCTCCTTATGATGATTGGGCGCAAGATAGTCAGTTCCGTAGCGCTGTGTCAGAAGATCGGCTACAACGATCGCCGTGATGGCGTCGACAACTGCTCTGACACGGTGAACGATACAGGGGTCGTGCCGTCCCTTGAGCGAGAGGGCGGTGTTTTCGCCCGTTTCAAGATCGACGGTCTTCTGCGTTCTGAAGATCGAGGGGGTGGGTCTTACCGCAACCGAGAAGAGAACGGGCATCCCGTTGGTGATGCCGCCGTTGATCCCGCCCGCGTGATTGGTGAGGGTTCTGACGCCGGATTCCGAGAAGGTGAAGGGATCGTTGGCTTCAGAGCCTTTCATATCCGCCAGCATAAAGCCCGAGCCGAATTCGATCCCCTTGATGCCGCCGATCGAAAAGAGTGCGTGGGAGAGCATGCTTTCCACCGAATCAAACCATGGCTCGCCGACACCTGCGGGGATGCCGAGGATCACGGTCTCCAGGATGCCGCCGACCGAATCGCCTTCTGACGCGGCATGCTCGATGGCTGAGATCATTTTCTGCGCCTTTGTTTCATCCAGTACGGCAAAGGGCTTTTGATTCAGGGCTTCGACGTCGGCGCAATAATCCGAAAAGGGAATATCGTCGATCCCGGCACAGCGCTTGATATGTGTGCCGATGAGAATGCCTTTTTCGGAAAGTGCGCTTTGCAAGATCGCGCCGATCGCCACGAGGGGAGCGGTGAGTCTGCCGCTGAAATGACCGCCGCCGCGGTAGTCTTCAAAGCCGTGATATTTGATGCCCGCGGTATAGTCGGCGTGCGAGGGGCGGGGGGTTCTTTGCAGCTCCCGATAATCGCGGCTGTTTTGGTTTTGGTTGGGAATGAGAACGGTCAGAGGCGCGCCCGTGGTCTTGCCGTTGAAGACGCCGCTGACAAGGGTATAAGGATCACTTTCCTGTCTTGCCGTCGAGATCTTGCCGATCGGACGGCGGAGGGTAAGGCGGTGATTGATCGCGTTTTCATCGATCGGGATACCGGGCGCGATGCCGTCAAGCACGGCACCGATCATATCCCCGTGGCTTTCCCCGAACAGGGTCACGCTCACGGCATTTCCAAAGGTGTTTTTCATAAAGACCTCACTGTGTAAAATAGTCGAGCTTTCGGATCAGTGTATCGATGGAAAGCTTTTCGAAGCGGAACTGACCGACAGTGTCTACCAGAACCGCCGTGACAGAATCCTTGCCTGATTTTTTATCGTGCTTAAGGGCGATCGCTGCGGCGTTTCGGTCAAATGAGACTGAGGTGGGAAGCGAAAGCTTCCGATACAGTGCAAGAAGGCGCTGTCTGATCGTATCCGATACCATCGGCAGCATGCCGAGGGCAACGCATTCGCCGTGAAACAGACCGTGGGTATGGTATTCGCTTTCGATGGCGTGACCGAGGGTGTGACCGAAATTGAGGACCTTGCGCAGACCTGATTCCTTTTCGTCCTCCTCGACCACCGCTTTTTTGATCAGCAATGAGCGATAAATGATCTCGTCAAGCGCATTGAGGGGATCGGGGCAATCCTCGAGGAATTCAAAAAGTTCCCGATCGGAGGTGAGTGCCATCTTGATGCATTCGGCAAGTCCCGACGAGATCTGACGGGAGGGCAGTGTTTTCAGCACGTCGGGGTCGATCAGAACACGCTTTGGCTGATAAAACGCGCCGACGGGATTCTTGATGCCGCCGAGATTGATGGCGGTCTTGCCGCCGATCGAGGAGTCGACCTCGGAGAGAAGGGTGGTGGGGATATTGTAAAAATCGATCCCGCGCATATAGGAGGCGGCAACGAAGCCCGAAAGGTCGCCGATGACACCGCCGCCGACGGCGACAACACAGTCTCCGCGGGTAAAGCCATGCTCCAGCATGACGGTGAGAAGATAGCCGAAGTTCTCAAGCGACTTGGTATCCTCGCCCTGAGGGAGTGTCACAACGGTGGGATAGCGCGAGGAGGCTTCGACCGAGGCGGCATAGTGAGAAGGGACGCCGTCATCGGTGACGATCAGCACACGGCGGTCAAGCGGAAGATGGGACGCAACCTTCTTGAGCGCGCCGCGTTTGATGATGATATCGTAGCTGGTATGAGGAAGGGTAACGGTTACGGTCATGATCAGTTCTCCAGTGTGGTTTCGGGGGCGTAGCGGCCTGCGATCTTCAGGGACTGACAGCAGGCGGTGAGTGCCTTCAGCATGGACTGTCCCCGTTCGCTACGTTCATCCCCTTCGGCTTCTACGTAAAAATAGTATTCAAAGGGCTTGTCCTTGACGGGACGGGAACGAAGCACGCGCATATTGAAGCCGTATGCCGAAATGACGTTGACAGCCTTGGCAAGCGCGCCCGCGGTATTGGATACCGTGAAGAGCAAAAGGAAGATATTGTCTTTTTTGCCCGTGTTCTCGTTTGGTGTGCGGGAATAGACCGCAAAGCGTGTGGTGTTGGTATCGCTTTCGTTGATATCGTGGTCGATGACCGAAAGCCCGTAAAGAGAGGCGGTATCGGCGGAGGCGATAGCGGCAACCGTACGGTCATCTCCCTCGGCAACGGATTGCGCGGCGATGGCGGTATTTTGGGAACGGACGGTGTCAAAGCCGTGCGCCTTGATATAGCCCATGCACTGATCAAGTGCCTGCGGATGGCTGATGACGGTCTTGATATCGCCGATCTTCGTGCCGGGCAGAGCTAAAAGATTATGCTTGACACGGAGCTTGTGAACACTTGTGATCGAGAGCGAGCCGCCGTAGGTGAGATCGAGTACCTGCGTGACCTCGCCCGCGTAGGAGTTTTCGAGGGGCAGAACGCAAAGCTCACAGTCTCCCTTTTCGACCGCCTGATATGCCGAGGCAAAATCGGGGTAAGAAACGAGAACGCCGTCGGGAAAGAGTCTGCTGGCGGCGATATGGGCGAAAGCGCCCTCGACACCGCTGTACGCGACACGGACACCCGAAATGAGGCTTTTCTGATAGGATTTGGAGATCTTCATGGTCTCTTGCATGAAGAGTAAGAAATAACTGCGCAAAACGTCATCCTCAACAAGCGCTCCCGTCCGCTTCAGTACCTCCTGTTCACGGGAGGCGTCGAAGATCGGAAGCCCGCGCTCCTCTTTATAGCGCGCTACCTCCTCAACGGCATGCATGCGTTCGACGAAGAGCCGTGCCAATTCACGGTCAACATCATTGATCGTCTTTCGTGCTTTTTCCAAAGTATCCATAGTTAACCTCTTTCACAGAATAAACAAAAAAATACCGCTACTTACGCAAACGAAAGTAGCGGTGGAATCGTATCGTTATCTCACGTTTTCCGAAAAGGAAGCATGAGCGCTACGAAATTCCATCGCTGTCATAAAGTAAAAATAATAATACGAAAAGCGCATCATGACATTCTTTTCCTTTCTTTGTTGAAATCAGATGCCACTATTATACTCCCTCTTTTTTTCTTTGTCAACCTTTTTTTCGAAAAAAATATGGTTTTTACGGAATTTCCCACAAAAACATTGCGGGAGCAAAAAGCGGGGAAGGAAAGCCGCTTGCCGGTATTTTGAGAAAGCCACTTGACAGAACGGTGTTGTTGTGGTAAGATAGATTGAATTCAATTAAATTCAAGCAAAAACGCTGAAAGCGGAGGGTAACAGTATGAGTCAATCGAAATACGATCTTTTGAAGCTTGAAAATCAGCTTTGTTTTCCTCTTTACGCCGCTTCACGCGAGGTGGTCAAGAAATACCGTCCGTATCTTGACGCAGTCGGGCTGACTTACACGCAGTATATCACGATGATGGTGCTGTGGGAAGAAAAGGAGATCACGGTCAAGGCGATCGGCGAAAAGCTGTTTCTCGATTCCGGTACCGTAACGCCCGTGGTGAAGAGCCTGGAAACGAAGGGGTACGCGCGCCGTGAGAGAAGTAAGGAAGACGAGCGTTCGGTCAATGTGCTTCTGACGGAGCGGGGTGAAGCGCTTCGCGAGAGCGCGGTAGAGATCCCACTGAGTGTTTCGCGCTGTATCACGCTTTCGCCCGAGGAAGCGCTTCAGCTTTACACACTTCTATACAAGCTGCTTGAAACCAAGGAAGATGAGGACAAGGTATGAGAATCGATAAACTGATCTCGGAGGCGGGCTATGCCTCAAGAAGCGAGGCTGCCAAAGCGGCGAGAAAGGGAAATGTGACCGTAAACGGTGAGACGGTCAAGGATCTTTCACGCCATATCGATCCCGAGCGGGACGTAGTGACCTTCTGCGGCGAAGAGGTCGTTTATCAGAAGAATATCTACATTATGATGAATAAGCCCGAGGGATACGTATCCTCGACCGATGATAAGTCGGCGCCGATCGTTCTTGAGCTTCTTGACGAGAGACTGCAGACAGCGGGGCTGTTTCCTTGCGGACGGCTTGACAAATATACGCTCGGTCTTCTGATCCTCACCAATGACGGTGCGGCAGCACACAAAATGCTTTCCCCGAAAAAGCACGTGGAAAAGACCTATCGGTTCCGCCTGCAGCATGCGATATCGCCGGAGGAGGTCGCAAGGCTGGAAGCGGGTGTCGATATCGGGGGCTTTGTGACTAAGCCCTGCCGTGTTGTGATGCTGAATGAGGTTGAGGGCGACATTACGCTGACCGAAGGTAAGTATCACCAGATCAAAAGAATGGCGGAGGCCGTAGGCAACAAGATCGTGTATCTTGAGAGGACTGCCTTTGCCGGCATTTCGCTTGACACCGCCCTTGCGCGCGGAGAATGGCGCTATTTAAATGACGAAGAAATGGCGATCATCGCACCCTATCTTTCATAAACGCATCAAAAGAAAGGATTTTCCATGAACAAAACGCTTTCCTACGTACTTTACGTACTGCTCGGTATCGTGACGGCGGCACTTTTCGTGATGACAGTGCTGGCATCGGCGGGGGTATCGGGTGTCTGGATGGGTATGCCGATCGTGATCGTGCTGATGGTGTTTGCGATCACGCTCTTAGTCTCGGTCATTGCCTTCAATCCCCGTAAATTCTGGTATTCGCTCGGCTTTTATATTTTACATATCGGCATTGTGATGTTTCTTGCGGGTACGTTCATTTACACCGTTTCGGGTACGGTCACCAATGCCGCGCCTCCTTCGGTTTCTTCGATCACGCCTGCCATTGAATACCGTATGAAGCAGATGGGCATCACCGACGGGCAGATCGCCAATCTGAAGGGCTATTATAATCAGCTCAGCCGCACGAATGAAATGGGTGAGAATGAGATCATTGATCTCGGCTTCAATTTCCGCGTGGTGGATTTTAAGACCGAATACTATGATAAGGAACAGAAAAACGTCAAGCATTACGAGGCGACGGTCGGGTTTCTGAATTCCGACGGCAGTGAAGAGCGGGTTTCCCTGACGGTCAATCATCCCATCTACCGTAACGGCTGGAAGATCTATCTGATGAACGTGTCGGTAAACGAGGTGTACGGACATACCGAAGTGCAGATGATGTTCAAAAAAGACCCGACTGAGGTGCTTTCGACGGCGGGTATTCTTCTCACGGTTCTCGGCACCTTTGTGATGTGCTTCATCAGACCGCGCGAAGCCGCCCTTACCAAGGAGAAAGGCGGCAAGGGTAAGAAAAAGGTGAAAGGGGGCGCTGCAAAATGACGGGTACGCTTCTTCGTTTCGTGTGTCTTGGGGCGGCGATCCTCTACTACGTCGCTTTCGCCACAACGTATCTTAACAAAAAGTATCAAAAGCTTTCTCTGATCCTCTGGTGCATCGGTATCGCTCTGAACGGCGCGATCGTCATCAACAACTGGATCGTTAACGGATACATGCCCTTTGTCAGCATGTATCAGGTGCTGACCTTCCTCGGCGTGACCTTCGCGATGGTTTACGTATATATTCGCTATATGCACAACGGACTGTTTATGAAGCGCTATTTCATGGTCTCGCAGGGCGTGATCATGACAGGTGTTTTCTTCATGGCGCAGGCGGCGGAATGGCATTTTCCTCCCGCTTTGCAGTCGGCATTCTTCATTCCGCACGTGTTCAGCTACATGATTTCCTACTGCCTTGTGGCAGTGGCTTCGATCCTGACGGTGATCTCCTTCTTTTTGAAGAAGGAACAGCACGCACTTTATGAAAAAGGCGCGTATAACCTGGTATTGACCGGTTTTCCCTTTATGGTATTGGGCATGTTCCTCGGCTCTCTTTGGGCAAACGAATGCTGGGGCAACTACTGGCAGTGGGATAACAAGGAGGTCTGGTCGCTGGTCACCGTGCTTGCGCTGACGGTCTATCTGCACTTCCGCCGTCACGCCAGGCTCAAGAAATTCGCGCCCTATTTTGTGGTGCTGGCGTTTGTTTTTGAGATCATTACGCTCTTTTTTGTCGGTATGTTCGGCGGTGATTCGATGCATGCCTATAATTGACCGAAAAAGATTAAAAAAACACGTGGTAAAATCAGTTTTTTTCACTTTTCAAAAAACAATTTAAAACAAGTTAAAAAACGGCGAAAACCTTGATTTCAAACGGGTTTTCGCCGTTTTTTAAAAAGTGGAATAATTTTATTTTGTTCGATTTGTGCAATCTCCTGTTAGATATTTGTAATTGCATTTTTTGTACAAATCAGCTATAATACATACTGTATAGGAATTGCTATTTGGCAAATCTCATTACGTGACAAGTGCCGATCAGGACAAAGCATCGCATCGGGAAAAGCGCCCTTTGTTCGGTTTTTGTCACACAGCCACCCAACACCATAAAAATCAATTAACGGAGGGATTTTCCATGGTAAACACCAAAAAATGGCACGTTCTTCTCTGTGCGTTGCTTTTGATCGCGCTTGTGGTCGCATCGACGATGCTGATCACATCCTGCAACGATGATGACGAGACCACGCCTGACCCCAAGGTCACGACGGATGCTCCCGGCACCACCACAAAAGACAATGGCGGCGAACCTGTCACACCCACCACGACTGTTGATCTTGGCAATTATGACCGTGTTGACACAAATGGCGAAAACGTTGGCGCGACCGCATCCTCGGGCGTTGTCGGCGATATGTCCATGTACACGTCTCCCAACGGCATCGTAACCCTTGGCGACAGCCTGTATGTTTCTGACGAGACCGGCAAGGCGATCTACAAGCTTTCTCTGACCGGCGAAGTTCAGAAAAAGTACACATCCACCAAAACAGTCAACCGTGTTGTTACCGACGGCACCAACGTATATTCTCTTGAAGGCGGTCTTGACGGTACTGTCGTGAAGCTTTCGGCTGATCTTTCTGTCGTGACTTCTGTCGCAGTGGGACACACGCCCCACGATATGGCAGTTGTCGGCACGAAGGGTTACGTTCTGAACCGCTTCGCAAACACTGTTTCTGTCGTAACGCTCGGCGATATGAAGGTCTCCTCCACGATCGCCATTGAGGGCAGAGAACCCACCGCTGCCGTTACGGTTGGCAATAAGGTATACGTGGCTTGCCATCTTCCCGATGAGGCAACCTCCGCAACTACCATGAGTGCTAACGTTGCGATTATTTCTTCGACAACCGACAAGGTTGAAAAGACCATTGATCTTATCAACGGTGCATCCGGTGTCAAGGGCATCTGCGTATCTCCCGACGGCTCGAGAGTCTATGTTGCTCACGTTATCGGCAGATATACCTATCCTACCACTCAGCTTGACCGCGGTTGGATCAATACCAACGGCTTTACCATCATCGAGACCGACAAGGAAGAAGCACTTTGCTCCGTTCTTTTGGACGAGGTCGATCTTGGCGCCGCTAATCCCTGGGGTATCAAGGTCTCCGCTGACGGCAAGTATCTTTGCGTGGCTCTTTCGGGTCTCAATGAGATCATGATCGTCAACATCTCGAAGATGAATCAGAAGATCACGAGAGTACAGAACAAGCAGAGCACCCGCGTTGTAGAAACGCTGGCTGACATTGCTGACTACCTCCCCTTCCTCAACAGCTGCAGAGAACGCATCACCGTCGGTGTCGGCGTTCGTAACATTGTGGAAAAGGACGGCGTTCTCTACTGCGCCAACTATTTTGACGGTACGGTTTCCGCTGTTACCCTTTCGAACTACAGCGTCAAGACGCTGAGCTTCGTGAAGCAGCCCGAGGCATCCGCTGTTAGACAGGGTCAGATCCTTTGGTCCGATGCCAACATGTGCTATCAGAAGTGGGAATCCTGTAACTCCTGCCATCCCGACGGTATCGTTGACGGCTTCAACTGGGATAACCTGAACGACGGTCTCGGCGGCGGCGGTAAGAGCGCAAAGTCGATGCTCTATTCGCACCGTACTCCCCCCGTTATGATTACGGGTATCCGTCCCAATGCCGAGGCGGCAACCGCCGCAGGTATGAAGTTTATTCAGTTCAATACGCTTCCTTCCGAAGATATCGCGAAGATCGACGAATATCTCAAGAGCCTCTATCCCGTTCAGTCGCCCGCTCTCAACAAGGACGGCACGCTGACCGAATCCGCTACGAGCGGTAAGGCGCTCTTTGAGAAGAACTGTGCTTCCTGCCATCCCGCCCCTCTTTATACCGACCTCAAGCTTCACAACGTGAACTCCAACAAGTTCTCGGGTGATAACGGTGAATACGATACGCCCACGCTTGTCGAAGTCTGGAGAACCGGTCCCTACATGCATGACGGTTCGCTCAAGACGATCGAAGAAGTCGTTAAGTTCTTTGCAAAGGATCTGAACGATGCTGACGTCAAGAAGCTTGCCGATTACGTTCGTTCTATCGGTGACGAAGGCGAAGACTACGGTCTTGAGCAGGCAATCGGAACCTATAACGGCGCGCTTCATTATAACAAATACGCAAACGGCGCTACTCTTGAAAAGCTTGTTGTCAGAAAGCAGGCTGACGATGCTGCCAAATCTGTTGTTGTGGCTCTTACTGTATACGACAAGAACGGCAAGCAGGTCGCTTACGCTGACGTAGGTATTACAGATGTTGCTGTCAATTCCTCGATGGTGATTACGCTTAAGAAGGCAATTACCCTTCCCGAAGGCGGCTCGTATACCGTAGCATTCTATGACACGGAAACCGGAAAGCCCGTTGCGTCCACCTATACCGCTAAGTAAGAAAGGAGCATCATCATGAGAAAAAGATTATTAGTCCTGCTTCTCGCAGTCGCTATGGTCGTCGGTAATCTGACGGGTCTTTCTTTGATCTCGACCTCGGCGGCTTCCAGTGCAAATGAAGAGGTTTCCTATCTTGACGGCTCTGATCTGCTCTATGATCTGATGGAAACCGCTACCACCTTCCTGGTAGCACAGCACAAGGCGCTCGGTGGCTCCCACTACGCTTATACCGAAGGTCTCTTTGAAGAATCCACCGGCGAAGCTGCCAGCGGCGTCGGTACCGAAATGAACTTCTCCGCAGGCTCCCGTCTCGTGCTTCTCACCCTGGAAGCAGAAGGCGATAAGGTCAAGAAGACCGAAAAGGTCGTTCTCAACTCCCGTACCGGCTGCATCCGTGACGTTGATGTTTCGGCAGACGGTAAGAAGGCGATCTTCTCCTGGAAGCAGAAGTCCACTGACGATTTCCACATTTACGAGATGGAGCTTACCTCCGGTAAGTACGAAACCAAGCAGCTGACCTTCGGTTCGGGTGTTGCGGATTTCGAATGCATCTATCTCCCCAACGGCGAGATCCTGTTCCAGTCCTCCCGCGCGGTTCAGACGGTTGACTGCTGGAAGACTCCCGTTTCCAACATCTACAAGATGTCCGCTGACGGCTCTAACATCATCCGTCTCGGCTATGACCAGGTACATACCACCTATCCCACCCTCACCTCTGACGGCCGTGTCATCTACACCAGATGGGACTATAACGACAGAACACAGATGTGGGTTCAGGGTATGTTCCAGATGAATCCTGACGGTACGAATCAGACCGAGCTTTACGGTAACAACTCCAACTTCCCGACCACTCTTGTTCACACAAGAGAGGTTATGGGCGAGACCGGTCTTTACGTTTCGATCGCAACCGGTCACCACACCTATCAGGGCGGTAAGCTCTGCCTGATCGACGTTACCGATAACCGTGACGGCGCGGCTGCCATCACCTTCCCCTTCCCGGACGGTACGCACACGAAGAATGATAATATCGACGGTTACGGTCAGTCCGGTCCTATTTATCAGTATCCTCTTGCTATCAGCAAAACGCAGTTCGTGGTTTCCTACTGCGAAAGCGGTTGGGCAAGCGACAGACGTTCGACTCCCTTCGGTATCTATCTGATGGAAAAGGGTAACAAAAACAAGATCTGTCTCGTTGAAGGCGATGCTACCTATCCCTCCGCGCAGATCGTTCCCGTTAAGACCCGCGACATGTTCGTTCGTCCTTCCATGGTCAACTATGCAAAGACGACCGGTACTTACTATGTAGGTGACGTTTACATGGGTGAGGCAATGGCAGGTATCGAAAGAGGTACCGTCAAGCAGATCCGTGTTGTTGCTCTTGACTACCGTGCATACGCAGTCGGCGCAACCGTTGCATCGCAGTCCGGTTCTTCCGACCCCTACACCCCCATTGCAACCGGTAACGGTTCGTGGGACGTTAAGGTCGTTCTCGGTGTTGCCACCGTTTATGAAGACGGTTCGGCTCTCTTCACCGTACCCAGCGAGACCCCCGTTTACTTCCAGCTTCTCGACAAGGATGGCAACATGATCCAGACCATGCGCTCCTGGTCGACGCTGATGCCCGGTGAGTTCTACTCCTGCGTTGGCTGTCACGAAGACAACAACACCGTTCCTCCCGCAGCATCCGCCGTTACCATGGCACTGAAGGCGGGCGTTGAAACGCTCAAGCCCGATGCATGGCAGAAGGGTGATGAGGACTACGATCCTTACACCTCCAAGATCGGCTTTGACTATCTCGAAGAAGTTCAGCCCATTCTTGATGCCAAGTGTATTTCCTGCCATAACAACAAGAATTCCGCTTATAACAAGATCAACGTTTCCGGTATGAAGGAAAGCGGTGTTACCGTTACCGTTACCGGTAAGGAAGAAAAGATCTTCGGCAGACAGGAAAACTGGCAGTACTACATTTCTTCCTCGAACAATCCTGCAGCCGGCTGGAACAATACCGGATTCACCGGCAACTGGTCTACCGGTAAGGCAGGCTTTGGTGACAGAAGTGATGTAGCTTCCGTCGGTACCAACTGGAACGGCGGCAACAACTGGATCTTCATCAGAAAGACCTTTACCATTACCGACGTTCAGAAATACGCGGGCGCTGCCATTAAGTTGGATACCTTCTATGATGATACCCCTGTATTCTACCTGAACGGTCAGGTCATTTATACCAACGGTGAAAACTGGGTTGACAGCTTTACCACCGTTCTGGTTGACGGCAAGAGCGGTCTTCTTAAGGAAGGCGAAAACGTTCTCGCAATCAGTATCAACCAGCACACCGGCGGCCGTTATATCGACTGCGGTCTCTCCCTTGTCGTTCCCGACGGTTCTGATCCCAATGCGGCAAATCCCTTCTCGCTTGAAGGCGACGGCATCGGCGCACAGAGAATGTCGAGATACTTCCCGCTCTCTTACCTCGTTCTCACCGGCTCTACGCCGAACGGCGGCATTCAGTGGGTTGGTAAAGCCAACAACAATTACGTGAAGTGGCTCTCCTCCATGTCCGCTCCCGAGGTTCAGAAGCCCGCATCCTTCGGCGCTCTCGTTTCGCCTCTCACCAAGCTGTATCAGAACGGCGCTTCGCACGGCGGAGTTACCCTCACCGATACCGAGTATCGCACCCTCGCGGCATGGATCGACCTTTGCGTTCCCGCATACGGCACCTATGACGCTATGAATCATTGGGATTCCTCCGAAATGCGTGAAGCAGAAGAAGAGCAGAACAAGCGCGATTACTACACCATGCAGAACGATTACGTTCGTATGGCACTCTCCGGCACGCTTCCCAAGGGCGTGATCAAGATGGAATACTATGACGCAAACGTCAAGAAGACCTACACCGCCGAAGGCAACGGCATTGTCAATCTGTACTTCAACGCGAAGATCCAGGTTAACGACAAGGTTACCGTAACCCTTCCTGAAGGCGTTAAGTACGTTGGCTTCACGCTCTCTCCCAAGCAGGGCGAATCCATCATCTACTGCCCCGATGGAACCTTTACCTACGTTGTTCCCAAGACGGCTTCGATGGCAACCACCATTTCGAAGAGCTATGCCAATACCTCCGGCTACGTCACCGCAAGACTTCTCACCGAAGAAGAGCTTTCCTCTAAGCGTAATCTTGCTGAGAACACCTATGACTAT
>JAFVYN010000160.1 GCA_017508605.1 Clostridia bacterium | reverse complement strand
TGGTTCCGTCTTGGAGCATCAAGGGTAAATATAAAACAATTCAAGATTTACACAATCAATTGGTTTCCTTCTTTGATTATCTCAAAGAATATGATTTAAGCCTAAAAGGGGATTAAGTGAGACTTTAAGGTATTACAACCCACGTTGAAACTATTGTTTGTCTCAACAAACAATAGTTTCAACAACTAAGTTTGCCCCCAGGGGCAAGTAAAGTTCACTGCGTGAGTGAAGTTTCGCCTGACGGCGAAGTGGGGCAAACTTAACTTCACTTTTGCGAAGCAAAAACTTCACCAAACATCGAAAAGGAGAATGCAACCATGTTTGAGAAGAAAATGAACTGGAAAATTTGGTTTTTTATTCTTTTGTTCGGCGGAACCGTTCTTATGGCTGCGTACGTTGTGTTTCTTTTGCTCACCAATCAGATCGCGGATGAAACCGGCTCGCCGCTGCATCCGTTCTTGGTCGGTCTTTTGTGTTTTATGATCTGTCTGGTTTGCAGTACGTACGCCGCTACGTTTATTGCTTTGTTAAAGCAGGTGTTTGTACATAAAAATACCGCTTTCAAAATTGACGAGGCGGGTATTCATAATACTGTTGTGTTTGTTTATTTGTTCGCCTTCGTGATCGTTTGCAACATCAAGTTCATCCCTTGGAGTGCGGTGCGTTACGCAGACAACGAAGAAAAAGAAGGACTATATATCAGAGTCAGAAGCAAAGAGGTCTCCGCTTCCTGGATCGGCAGACTCATTATCGGCATTTTAGGATATCATTTTTGCTATTCGTTCACCAAAACCAAATTGTCTCAAGCCGAAAGAGACACCGTGTTCTCCTATTGCGTCGCTCAACCCTCCTGCCAGACCCCGGATGGCAATTTGTCCTGGGATATTTTTAAATGGTGAAACTATTGTTTGCGAAGGCAAACAATAGCTTCGCCGTCTATAGAAAGGAGCATGTATGTACCGCTACGTCATCAGGCTAACGCCGAAGGATCAAACCACTTTCGGCGATGACGCGAAAAAGACGATCTTTCACTTTTTGTTCGTACTGCACTGCAGCGGACAGATCCTCAAGAATTATCACGTTATAGAAAACGAAGGCTATCATCTGCATGTAACAACGCCCAAGCAGGATTCTCTCAGTGAAGCCTATGACAGTATTTACGTAAAAAGAGACAGAACCCGAATAGACGAGCTTTTCACGGTATCGCTCGATCACTGCGGCATTGATCTTGAAAGTCAGGAATACTGCACCTGCCAAAGCAGGAACGCTATGGAGCTTGAGACCTTCCGATTTGACGTCGACAGCGTTTTCACCTGCTGTGACTGTTTCAAACCGATCGCGCTGTATGAATTACCTTATCTTGAAGACAAGGAGGATCACAACAGCATTCTCCTGTGGCAGGACAATTATGCCGCTATGGATATGCTGTGGATGAATTGTCTTTGCGACCGTTACACGGGCAATCAACGAGTCAATCCCGATTCCGCACTGAACAAACAAGGAAGGGCGATCGCGGGGCAAATGTCTCTTCAGGTCGGCTATCCCGTTTATTACCATCTGGCGTGCGATTACGGAAAACGCGTGAAGGCTGTCAAAGTAAACGATCTGCAAATCCATATCTGTCCTGAATGCCAAACCGTCATGAAACGCCGCGTGTTCACCGAGGAGCATACCGTGGATCTTTGCGAAGCCTGTATGCTGTCTTACGATGCGCACTGAAACAGAAATACTACCGATCATCACCCCGAAAGGAGTCAAACGTGAAACCGATCGTCATCAGAAATTTTCATAAAAAGCCCTTGATCGATGTGCTGTATCTGTTCTTCGGCGCACTGATCTTCCTGCCCATTTTTGTGCTTGGCATCAGCGCCAAAAACGTATTTGCCATTCTGCTCGGCGGCTTGTACGTTCTGGTGTTTTTGGCGCAAGAGATCTTTCTTCGGCTTTACGGCATCAGGATCACCTCCAAGACCGTCACAATTATCAACCAGCAGATGCGGAAGGTGTTTTGCTATGACGATATCATCTATTTGAAGATCGTTTTTGAGCGCGAGACGATCCGCGGCGAGATCAAGCTGAAATCACAGAAAACCTATTCCTTTCTCTTTCGCGGTATCAATCTGGGCGGCACCACAGCCCTGTTTCCCCGCCTCTCCACCTCAAAGCTCAGATTGACCAAGTCCTTTGTGGAAAAAAGCATTCGTGACCTTTCTGCCTGCGATAAGGTCAGAATTCAGAATCTGTACGATCAAAACTCTTAAAAAAGGAGTGCTTTATGCGTCATTGCTTCTGTAAGCGAAACCGCAAGCCCGCGCTTGCGCCAAGCGGCATCACAGCCGACGTCTTGCGAATGGATCTTGCCGATATCAAGGCTCGGATCGGTAAGAAAAAGCAAGCTTCTGTTTTTCTCAAAAACTATCCCTGTACCGTTCAGTACGTTCCCTCTTCCGAGAAAATCGAGATCAGGCTCCCCTCTCTCACCGCCGAGGAGTTCCATGCGGTTTTTCATGAAGTATGCTCGATTCTCGGTGAGCCTGTATGGTTTAAGTTTCTTTACGGCTTTATCTGGAAGCTTGATGGCCACAGTATCGCTCTGGGACGGGTGGAGATCGGCTGTCATTACGATATCCCGATGCTTCTTTTACAAAAAGAGGATTTCGATGATCCCAAAATCGACTACCCCGCCTACCGTGAGGTATGCGAGGTCTTTATCAAAACGGGCTTTTTCTCAGAAGAGTCATTTTATATGGAGTGGTGTGAGGAGTTCGGCTTTATGGTCATCTGCGAGCGCTTCGGCAAGCTGTATTCCTTCCGTCTTCATAACCGCGTGCTTTCTGCCGTATGTAAAGAGCGGATCGGGACAAGCGGTATGCCTGCCACAGAACAAGAGATCTTCCGCCAAGAGTATCCCATATCCTCTTTACAGGAGCTTGAAAAGGTCCTCACCGAGCTTCTGATCCCCTCAGCGTAACGAAAGGAGTCTTCTATGCATACCGTTATTCTGATCCTTCTGACTGCCGTGTATCTTGTTTCACTCGTTCTGATCGTCCGTAAGCTTCGCGACATTCTGAAGAACCCTCACAAATATGACGAGACCGAGCTTGAAAACAGAGCTGATGACTATGCGAGTAAGCGGGACTATTGCCGTTTTTTCAAATCGCTCTCTCACCAATACAGCGGTGTCGGACTGTTTCTCTCCTTTCTCCTGACAGCCCTCAGCGGCGTACTGCTTTGGGGACTTGACAGACTGATTGCGGGAAACGGCACCCCCATCACCCCGGGAGCCAGAGGAGTCGGCATTCTCGCCATGCTCTTTCTGAATCTGATCGTCGGCATAGCGATCATTCCGCTCCATATCAAAACCCCTTTTTTCGCTGTGATGGTCGACGGCGCCTTTGACGGGTCCCGTCGGGACATCTGGAGAAAGAGTCTGATAGCGCTTCTCATTCTGTTTGCCATCACCTTTCCGTTTTTCACCCTGTCCGCCAACCATTACACCCACTATGACGAGGTCGGGATCACCCATTCCGCCTTTTTCCAGCTGGATGAAAGCCATACGGCGTATGCGGATGTCGAGGAGGTGTGGATCTCGGTCAGCCATAACAAGCACGAGCAGTTCTCGGCTCTGCACTACGAGGTCTTGCTGTCCGACGGCAGACGCGCGAATCTTTGCAACACCTATTTTGACGAAAACACCCTTGCCGTTCACCGTTCTATCGAAGCCTACGGCAGCTGCAGCTTCCATATCGAGGCTATGACCGAGGAAGATCTCACGTATCTTCGCGAAAAGCTCTCGGACGAAAAGCTCGCCACCGTTTTGTACATTTTTGAGGGCATGCACCAAGCGCCCGATGGCGCCTGATACCCTCGGCATCAAGAAAGGAATTATCTATGGGCTTTTTCTCTCTTTTCAAAAAGAAAAAACAACCGATCGAGGACATCAAGTGGAACGCAATGTGGGAGCTGTGGGCAGAAGAGCGCGCCCTGTCTCCCTATGCCGAGCTGATGACCTATGAAAGTGAAGTCAACAACGGCGGACATATGCAGTTTTTTGACAATGCCGCCAATACCTCCCTGCTGCCGCAAACACTGTCGGCGCTGAACACACTCCTGACGGGTGTTTTAGCAGCCAATCTCGACAGAGCGTACCACATCTATCTGACAGAAGAAGACGAAGATACCAAAGCCTGCCTTCTCGATGAATGCGACAACGTATTTTACGAAAACGAAAGCGAGATCGAAGCGATCCTCAGAGAATACGCCAAAACGATTGACGTACCGAACTAAGTACCTGAAACTACACCCAAAAGGAGACAGCTATGAAACTAACAGTGATCACCGACGAAAACGACCGCTATTATAACCGTTCGTATATCGAACGGGAGAATGAAAACGAAACGATCCTGCGCCACTCGTTTTTGGGGCGGTGCTACGGCTTCGGTGAATTGTTCGTACCCGAGGGCATAGAAGTCATCGAACGGAGCGCTTTTTACGGCGATCTGTATTATCACACCATCCATCTGCCCAAAAGCCTTGTGAAGCTCGGTGAATATCTTTTCTCCCCCAACCCCGACGGGCTGTGGCGGGTCAAGAAGAAGATCGTCTACCACGGCACCAGCGAGGATTTTCAAAAGCTTGCCGTTACCCGCACCGAAAACGTATACGAAAGCGACGGCTTCGACCGTAGCCCCTATTACAGCGGCGGCAGTCGATGGGTCACCAAATACCACGCCTTTGATTCCTACGCGGGAGAGGTGACCGTTGAATGCACCGAGGACGGCGTGACCCTTCTCTACGGCGCCAATCACCGAAAAGACAGCGAGCCACCCCGCGTCAAAGAGCCGTAGATCCGTTAACCCAAGGAGAATACCATGACCTACCAAGAAGCCCTTATCCTTGTAAAAAGCGAATTTGAAACGCTGCGCGAATCCTCTCACAACGAGATCGTCCTCACGGGTCTTACCTACGACGGCTCTTGCGGCTTTTGCGTGTCGCTCTACGACCAAGACGGCAAAGCCATCATCACCGACCTCGGCGAGACCAAGGAGGTATTTGACGAGGTGGAGAAGGAGACCTGGCAAGCCCTTTGCGAAGAGAGGGGCTTTCGCTTCAACCATTGGCGAATCGAGAGGGATTTCAACGCTCTTGACGACGTTCATGCCTTTATTCAATTCCTGGACGAGCTGTCCGACCGCTTCTTCACCCTCGGGGATGATGACTGATCGCAAAAAATTCTCTTTTGAGGAGACCTTATGAAAACAAACTCTTTGATCAAAACACTCCTTTGTGACGTGCTGTACGCCCTGACGGCGGGTATCATCGTCGGAACGGCTTACTATTTTTTTCAGAATGCCAACGGCTTTGCCCCCGGCGGCGTGGGTGGACTTGCCACCATGACCTACCATCTTCTTGAAAATACCCTGAGCTGGTCGGTGCTGATGGCGGCGTTCAATCTGCCCATCTTCATTCTTGTCAGTTTGTGGATCAACAAAAAGCTCGGCATTATGCTGAGTGTATATATTCTGACACAGTCGCTTGTTCCCGAGCTGTATGCCCTTCTCGGCTGTCATCCCTATTCCCTGTCCTACAGCGGCGAGGATTTCAACATCCTCTTTGCCGCCATTGCCACGGGCGTGATCTCAGGCTTCGGCTTTTCCATCATGCTGCGTCGGTTCGGCGCAAGCGGCGGCACCTACGGAATCTCCGCTCTCATACGAAAGCACAGACCTGATCTGAACATTGCCTACGTCTCCTTCATCATGGACGCCTCGGTGGTTGCCATTGCCTTTTTCGTCTACGGCATGAAGATCACACCTGTCATGTGTACCCTTCTGAATCTCTTCATTGCCAATATCATCGTGGATCACGGCGTCAGCGGTATCAAGAACGGCTATAAATTCGAGATCGTGACCTCGCATCCGACCGAGCTTTCCGAGGAGATCCTTTCGAAGCTGAAGCACGGTGTGACCTCGGTCAAGGTACACGGCATGTATTCCGATTCCGACAAATACATGCTCATCTCGATCATCAACAAACGTCAGATCGGCGATATGATGAAGATCATCAAAGCCTATCCCGACACCTTCGCTTCCTTTGAAAAGGTCAATGAGGTGTTCGGCAATTTCAAACGCAAGGTATGATCAAGGAACTATTCCCAATTCTTTGACCCTTCTCAGACTGTGACCCGAATACCATAAACGAAAGGATCTCATGATGAAAGCAAACGAACTTTTTCTTGAACTGATACAGGATGCCGATATCCCTGAAAACACCTGCGATACCCTGAAGGCGGGCGATCCAGACAAAGTGATCCGTAAGGTCGGTATCACGATGTTCGCCACCGTCGAGGTCATCAAGGCGGCGGCAGAGTGGGGCGCCGATATGCTGATCACCCACGAGCCCACCTATTATAACCATCACGATCAGCCCATGGACGATCCCGTCTACCACAAAAAACGCGCGCTTTTGGAAGAGAGCGGCATGACAGTCTACCGCTATCACGACGGCATGCATTTCCGAAAGACCGACCGCATCACCGAAGGCGAGCTTCAGACCCTCGGCATCACGGGAAGCTTCGTAAAAACGCCCTATGCCGCCTCCTACCGTCTGATTCCCGACACCCCCATTTCGGCAAAGGAGGTCATCTCCCGCGCCGGGGAGCGCCTCGGCATCCGATTTATCCGCGCGGCGGGTGATCTTAGCCACAAAGCAAAGACCGTTGCCGCCTGCTTCGGTACACCGGGCGGTGTCTTTGAGCTGCTCCGCGACCCCGGGATCGATATGGTGCTGACGGGCGAGAGCTGTGAATGGGCGCTTTGTGAATACGCGCGCGATTCCTCAGCCCTCGGCATCCCCAAAGCCCTTGTGGTCATGGGACATATCGGCTCGGAAAAGGGCGGTATGATCGTCCTTCGCGATACCCTCGCCGCCACCCACCCCGAGCTTACATTCCGATATTTTGAATGCGGCGAGGTATATGAGTAAATCAGGAGGTTATATGTTGTTTCGTTTGTTCAAAAAGAAAAAACCTATAGCCATCGAAACCACTCCGACAGGATCTGAACCGTTAGCAAACGACTATATTCCCGACCAAAACGAGATCCGTGCCGCCGCTTTGGTGAAGCGGTTTGGCTTTGATTTTGACAATCTGCCTCACGACACGATCAGAGAGCTGTTACAAGAAGAGCTTTCCCACCCCCAAGAAGGGAGCTGTGAATATCTTCGCGTTTTGTGCGGCTATTTATACGGTATCGGCGACACTGCCGATCTTTCCCTGATCGAAAAAGCCAAATACAGCGTTTCGTTTGACGCGCAGTGTATGATCGATACCGAATGGATCGAAAGCCTCAAAAACGGCGGTAAAAAGAAAAAGCACGTAAGATGCCGAGCGGACATTATTGAGGACTTTGTTTCCTATTACACCGACTATATTTCGTAATCACCAAGGAGCTTTTATGAAAACCTACCGATTCCCTTGCCGCGAGGGCATAGACACCATCGACGCTTTCGTCGAGCATATAAAGATCACAGCGTATGGCATGCAGATCCGAAACCGCAGAATATCCCTGCCCGTTGGCTACCGTGACGGGATCCTCACGATTGGCATCGATGGAAGAAGTCACTACGGCGGATATGATTTCGTCGCAAAGCCAAGCCTTCGGGACGGCGCGATCGTCCTATCGGGACATATCGAAAAGAACGTGATCCCCGATAGCTATGACAGCCGAGGCGAAAAGATCTTCTTTTCGGCTATGAAAGCCCTTGTCACATTCCTCTACTGCCTGCCCCTCCTTCTTTCCTTTGTGATCCGAAGGATCAAACGCCGCCGCCTGTTACATACCCTCCTTACGGACTGCGGGTGTGTTCCTCTTCGCTGACACCGTCGCATTTTGTCATATTATGTCATATCATGTCATATTAAGTCAAAGAGGTGCTATATGAAACAGTTCACCCATCCCGAGCTTCCCTTTCCCATTGTCAATTCCTTCAAGAAAATGTCAGCATACCACCAAAAGAGCGTGACCCTTTTCGGCTGCCTGGCAACGGTATCGGTATCGAAGTCATTTTTCGGTGCCGTCACGGTCGAATTTGAATTTGACGATGCCACACAAAGCACCGTCGATACTCTGCGCGACACGGTGCTGTCGCTCTTTGGCGAGCCGACCCACGTGGGCGGCAGCAGATTCTTCTTTCAAAAAGCGGGCGTGGTTCTCTCTCACGGAATCATCGAGAAATACTATAACAGCATCAACCATATTTTCACGGTCTCCTTCGCGCGCCTCCCCGCTTTGGTATGGCCATTTTGGAGATATCAGCTCTACCTCTATACACTGCAAGCGGAATGGGAACCCTTTTCACTGGTAATGAAGAGTCTCCACGCCCCCGACTTTGCCAACCGAAGGCTCTCCATCATTCTTTAAAACTAAAACCGCTATTATCTTCTCGCCATCATAAAGACAAGCTTTCAGTTTTACGCGCAGAAAAAGACCAAATCAGAAAAAGCCACCCGACTTTCCCCCATCGGACACCGTAAGGGAGGCTATCCGACGCTTAACGCTCTCGCAAAACAGCTTCGCGCCTTTCTCGACGAGACCAAGCCCGTTGACAGTTGAAAATGACCCATAAGGAGCTACTCATGAAACAAACGAAAATTCTCACCTTCAGCTATGATGACGGCGTGACACAGGACAAGCGTCTGATCGAGCTGTTCAACAAATACGGTATGAAGGCAACCTTCAACCTCAATTCCTCTCTTCTCTCCCTGCCGGGGCATCTCATCCGCGAGGGTGTGCGCGTTGACCATGTCAAGGTCGCCCCCGAGGATGTCAGATTTCTTTACGAAGGACACGAGGTTGCCTCGCACACCAAAACGCACCCCCTTCTGCCCGCCATCACCGACGATCGGGCGATCATCCGCGAGGTCGAGGAGGACAGACTCCGTCTTTCCGAGCTTTGCGGCTATGAGGTCGTGGGCTTCGCCTACCCCTGCGGCGGCAAGAATTACGATCACCGTGTGTCAACGCTCATCCGCGAGAACACCGGCATCAGGTATTGCCGCACCATCGAATCCTCACACAGCTTTGATCGGCAGGAGGATCTCTTTGAGTTCAAGCCCACCGTCTATCACCATGAGGAATGGGACAAGCTCTTCTCGATGGGCGAGGAATTTCTCTCGCTGAAGGCCGATGAGAAAAAGATCTTCTACGTATGGGGTCACGCCTACGAATTCGATATCCACAACACCAGGGATAAATTTGAGGAATTCCTCAAAATGATGGCAAACCGCCCCGATATCCGCTACACCACCAACAAAGACGCCCTTCTTTGAAAGGACATACTACCTTATGAAACGTTTTCGCTATTATCTTCTTAACCTTCTGACCCCTGCCTTTGTGTTCGGCTCGATCACGGGGGTGCTGACGGCATTTGCCGTCACACTTTACAAGGTCGCGGCGGGCTTTGTGATCTCGCTCTCCGAAAAGGGCTATGACCTTCTGCGCGAAAAGACACTCTACCTGATCCCCGTGCTTCTTGCGGCGGTCGGTGTTTCCTTCTTTCTCGCTTTTCTGTACCGCAAGATCCCCAATCTGAAGGGGGGCGGCATTCCGACCTCGATCGGTATTTTACGGGGCATCATCACCTTCAAATGGCTGAGAAACCTCATCGGTATTTTTGCCCTCTCGCTCATTACCTTTCTGTCGGGCGTGCCGCTCGGAAACGAAGGTCCTTCGGTGCAGATGGGCACAGCCATCGGGCGGGGCACGGTCTATAGCTTTGCCAAAAAAAACAAGGCGTGGGACCGCTATGCCATGACGGGCGGTGCCTGTGCGGGCTTTTCGGTCGCCACGGGCGCGCCGATCTCGGGCATCATGTTCGCCCTTGAGGAAGCGCATCAGCGCCTTTCCCCGATGATCATCATCGTGTCGGCGACCTCGGTCATGTTCGCGAGCATTACCTCGGAGCTTCTCGCGCCGATCTTCGGCGTTTCCGTGACGCTCTTCCCCGGATTTGATCCCATCACCCTGACGCTGAGTGAGATCTGGATCCCTCTCGTTGTGGGCATTGCCATCGGACTGTTTTCGGTCGCCTTTCTCTATTACTACCGCGCGACCAACTATCTCTTCAACAAAAAGCTCAAAAAAGTGCCCCACAGCGCGAAGATCTTCTTCGTGTTTGCGGTAACCCTTTTCATCGGCTTACTTTCGCCGCATTTCATCTCGACGGGACACGATCTCATTCTCTCGCTTTTTGACGGCGAATTCGCCGTGTATATGCTCCTTCTCATCCTTCTGATCCGTGCCACGCTGACGCTGTCAGCCAACACCAACAAATTGACGGGCGGTATGTTCGTGCCCTTCCTTTCCCTCGGTGCCGTACTGTCGGCGGCGGTGGGCAAGATCATCGAAGCGCTCTTTCCCATCAGCAGCGAATACTACACCGTCATTCTCATTTTCGGCATTACCGCCTGCATCGCCTCCATGATGAAGACCCCCATCACCGCGATCGTCTTCGCCATTGAAGCGCTGGGCTGTCACAATAATATTCTCTACGTGATCCTCGTTTCTGCCGTTTCCTTTGTGATCTGCGAAATGTTCGGTGCGAAATCGGTCAACGATGCCGTTGTGGAGGACCGTGTGGAGGAGCTGAACGAATCGAAGACTTCTAAAGTCATCGACGCCTATATCACGGTGGAAAAGGGCGCGTTTGCCATCGGCAAGCAGATCCGCGATATCTTCTGGCCCGCCAACCTCTTTGTTTTATCGGTCAAACACTCCGCGCATCACACCGCTGAGGTCGATGAGCATGGCGGCAAAGCCATCCGCGAGGGCGATACCCTGCACGTCCGTTATTCTACCTTCGACGAGGATGCGACCCGTGAGGAGCTTACCGCCATCGTCGGAAGCCTTGCGAAAAACGAACAGATCGTAACCGAGGTGTGATATGTCACTAAAATCCCGTAACAAACAGATGAACGCCTACAGGGAGCCTTCTCCCGCAATGGCGCTTGACGAACAAAGAGCGATGGCTTATAAGCTCTGCACGAACGCCCTCGTCGCGCTTGTTCTGATCGGAATCATGCTTGCTATTTTCCCCATTGTGTGGATCTTCGCTGAGCCTACCTCTTCTCAAAAGATCGGCATTTTTCTCGGATTTCTCCTTTGTTTTCTCTGCTTTATCGCGGTGGCGATCTATTCACTTCCCCTCGCGCGTGACCGTCGGGCATTCAAGACCCTGCGCTCGACAACCTCCGAGACCCTCACCGTTTCGGTCAAGCGCGTCCGACTGTTACGGTTTTCGCGCGGTAAATATGACCCGGGGAAGATCGTCGGATACCGTCTTTCCTGTGAGGACGGTACGAAATATACCTACTACGCGCCGATGTATGCCGCATATCCGGTACAGCTGAGCCGTGAGATCCGCACCTATCTGCTTTCGGTACCGCAAAGCCTGACCCTCTACCGCGGCACGCGCCTCATCAAGACCGATCCCTATCATAACCGCATTCCCACCTACCGTCCGTAATGCCCACCCAATCGGAAAGGATATTATGAAAGAATCCTATTCAGAAAAAGCCTACTCACTTGAGCCGAAGCTTTATAAAACCAAGATCACGCCCTCCCAACCCCTTACCGTCATGAAGCGCGGCGATTCTCTCACCCTGGATCTCGGCAGTCACTACGTCGGTTACCTTACCTTTACGCTTTGGTACGTCGATCATTTCATCGATGCTCCCGTGACGCTTCGCTTTCGCTTTGCCGAGGTCTATGACGAGCTTGAGGATGACAGCCCCTATCACGGCACGCTTTCGGCGTCCTGGCTTCAGGATGAAACGATCACCCTGGATGAGATCGGCATCCATACCCTGCCCCGCCGCTATGCGGCACGCTACGTGAGGATCACCGTTCTTCACAGCCCCAAGACCCTCTCGCTGTCTGACTTTTCCTTTACCGCCCTCACCTCTGCCGACGAAGGCTGTCTTATCCATGCCCGGATAGACGATCCCGTCCTCAAGGCACTTGACACGGTATCTCTGAGAACGCTGAAAAACTGTATGCAGCGTGTATTTGAGGACGGTCCGAAGCGAGACAGACGGCTCTGGCTCGGCGATCTCCGTCTGCAGGCGCTCACCTCGTATGAGACCTATCCGTCGCCCGCGCTTGTCAGGCGCTGTCTCTATCTCTTCGCGGCGGCTGACAAAAACGAATACGGGCTTATGCAAAGCTTCGTCTTTGACTCGCCGATCTTCGCCTCAGGCAACTGGATCATTACCGACTATGCCCTGATGTTCGCCGTCACCCTTTCGGATTACGTAAAAGCAACCGGGGATACCGAAACCTTTTTTGAGCTTCTCCCCATTGCCGAGACCGTTCTCGAAAGCCTTCATAAGACCCGCGACGAAAATGGCATCGTCACCACGCGATGCGGCGACGTCTTTATCGACTGGAACCGCACGATGTCAAAGCGCACTGCCCTTCACGGCGTGTATCTCTACACCCTACGAAAGCTGATCGCCGCGCTGAAGACTCTTCACAGATCCACTTCGCGCTACGAGGCGCGACTCCGGGAGGGCATCCGTGACGCCATCACGCATTTATATAACGGAAAAGCCTTCATCAACCCTTACGACCGTTATGAATATTCTGTCCATGCGGCTGTGTGGATGGTGCTGGGCGGCGTGATCACGGGAGCGGATGCTCAATTATGCCTCACCGATGCTCTCACCTCGCCCGAGAGCATCAAGCCCTTCACACCCTATATGCATCACTACACCGTCGAAGCTCTGATCGAGGCGGGACTTTTGGATAACGCCCGAAAATACCTTGAAGAGATCTGGGGCGGTATGCACGCCCGCGGCGGTGACACCTTTTTTGAGGTCTACGTCAAGGATGACCCCGACTTCTCGCCCTACGGCGACAAAAAGATCAACAGCATGTGCCACGCATGGAGCTGTACCCCCGCCTATTTCATCAGACGCTATTTCGCGTCGGAAGGAGAAACACCATGATCGAAGAGATCTTTACATCCGCTATGAAGGACACCCTTCTGTCTCTCGGAGGAAAGACCGTCCTTTCGAGACAGCAAAACTTCTTAAGCGAGCTGATCTGCCGCTTTCCCGAGGGCAGACATCTCTTATTTTCCTATGATCAGAGAGGCGCCGTCTATCTCTTTTTCGGCAAGCTCTATGCCATCCGTGATTCCGACAAACCCCGTGCCATCGTGCTTGAGCCGATCACGTGGTATTTTGATGTCCTGTACCGCATGGGCAAGCTTGATGCCATGCCCACCGAGGCATTCGGCAGTAATACCGACTACGCGCTCTCCTTCACGGCAAAAGCGCTTCCCTTGATCCTTACGCATTACGATGCCCTTCGGGAATCGATCTCGGGAGCGATCGCGTCAAGAGAACGGGAGTATGCCCCGTATATCCTCGCCGATCTCACCCACGCGCCCGATCCCGTTGCCGCGTTGCAGCGCCTTCAGGACGAAGCGCATCCCGAAAATAAGAAGCAGGCGCAAAGCACCGCAAATCCCAAGGAGCACGTCACCTTCGAGCGCGGACTCCCCGACGGCTACCGCCTTGTCAAGCATATTGACGCCACCAAGGGCAAGGACGCCATTGTCTTTAATGTAGTGGCGCTTCTCATTTACGTTCTGATCTATGCGCTTGCCTTTTTGCCCTTTCTTGTGAGCGGCAAGGATGTCGGCAATTTCTTGTCCTCCTTCGTCACCTCCTTTGCGATTGCCCTGATCCCCACCCTGCTTTACGTGGTTCTGCATGAATTGACCCACGGCTTCGTTTACAAAAGGGATACCGGCGAAAAGCTCACCTTCGGACTGACCCTGACCTGTGCCTTCTGCGGCGTACCGCACATCTATACCTACCGCCGCCCCGTCAGACGCGCCGTCATCGCTCCCTTTGCGCTCTTCACAGCCATCCTTCTGCCCCTGACAGTCCTCTTCTATTTCATCGATCCCACTCTCTATTTCGCGTCGGCATTTCTCTTCGCCACGCACTTCGGAGGCTGCGCGGGTGATCTTTACGTGTTCTTCCTTACCTCCTTTCGCTACAAGGACGATCGCCTTCTCGTCAAAGACACCGGCCCCGAGCAGTTTTTCTATCTCCCCGCCGCCGACTGATCTGTTGCTGTGACGAAATTTGGCAAGATATAACACGATCTGACAAGATCTTTACCCATAAGGAGACCCATTATGAAAAAACCGGAACATCGCCCGACGTCGGCGGCAGTCTTCAAGCCGCTGATCATCACCTTTTTGATCTTAGCGGCACTTCTGATCGCCGTTATGCCCATCGCGTACCGCGATATTGAGAAAGCGGGGCTGAGCTATCATGATTATACAGCATTCCGCTACACCTTTGACAGTCTTTACCACACAAGCGACAGCGACTCGGATGACCGCGCCTATTATCTGAATATCAAAGAAAGTGACAAGCCGCTGCATATCACCTCCCTTCTCGATACAAACGCCTTGCGGAGCGCTTTGTCGGGGCTTCGCTCGGGGGATGTCCTGACGGGCTATGCCGCCGAGGAAGAAGACTGCCTCGAAACCGTGGAGCTTGTCACCAAGCATACACTCTTCTCGCTGGAGGAGTATAACCGTACCCTTCGCCAAAACGGGATCGGGCTTCTCGTTATTCTCGGCATTTTCGCGCTTTCACTCGTTGTGACCTCCGTCATACTGGCAGTCTTTTACCGAAAAGCCAAAAGGCGCGAGAAGGCGATCCGTGATGCCTACCGCGTCAGGACCCAAAGACCGCCCCGACCGAATGCCATGCGAAACGAAGAGGGCATGACCAAAAACACCTACGTTTTTCTTCTCTTTGCGATCTGCACGCTTTTCCTTCTTTTCTTCATCCTTCTCATCAGCGCGATCGTGATCTTAAGCGAAGAACTGAACCACAAAGAGCTTGTTCCCTTTTTGTTCGTCGGCTCGGGCATTTCTCTGATCACGTGCATCCTGCTTCTCAACACCCAATACCGTGCCATGGCGCGCTATGAAAAGAAAGCCTTCGGAGAAAAGCTCTACCGCACCGATCTGACGGTCGTACCTCTCGGCATCAGCGCAAGCACGCTGACAGACAAGATCCTCGCAAGCGGCTATCAGACAACTGCCCCCTATACCTTTGAGCGCAAAATGACCGTCCGTTCCGACAGCAGTACACAGCACATCGGCTATCAGATCCTCTTCACCGACGAAGACGGTCTTCGCCGTGAGCGCGAAAGCCTCCCCACACCCCCGCCCAAGAAAACGGGCAACACGCTCTCGCTGAATCTTCGCTTTGTCTTTGTTTCCCCGACCGATACCGCCATTTCCGAGCTTTACCGCATGATTGCCGAAACACACAGCATGACCAAAATCGGATATACGCCGATCCTGATCTCTGAGGACAGCGTATCCTTCGTCAGGATCGGCTCAGGCGTTCAGCCCTACCGCCAAGGGCTGAACGAAGCACTCTACTTACTGGGGCTTATATAATACGGAGCTTACACAAACTTGGAGTCTATGTAAGCCCAAGGCTTACATATTCTCCGAAAGGAAACTGAACATGTATCATATGACCTTTTGTGACGAAGAGCTTCTTTTGGAGGCTGAAAGCTATATCAGAGAAGCCTTCCTTCAGCATTTTGAAAACCAGCCTCTTTCGACGGGTCCCGAAGTTCTCAAAGCTCTTGCCCTGCTGCCGCCCGTCTTTCTTGACGTCATCACCGCATGGACAAAGGGCGAGCTTAAACACGACGCCGACCCCTATGACTATGACGAATCGATCGGCAGTTATCTCGTGTATACCATCCTTCAGCATTTCGAAGAAGGACACCGCGGCATATCCGTCAACGCGCAAAAAGAGATCTTTTGGCACAATATGAACGAGCCTTTTTTCCAAAGCAACCTGCCCGACAAGATCTATCAGCTTTTTTACCGCGCGTATACCTTGCTGCCGAACAAACCGCTCGGCGCCCTCGTCACCGTCACGGTCGACCGACCGCTCGGCTCGCATCACCCAAGCTACCCCGAGCTGATCTATCCCGTCAATTACGGCTACGTGAAGGGCATCACCGCCCCCGACGGCGAGGAGCAGGATGCCTATATTCTCGGCATCAACGAGCCGATCGAAGCATTCGAGGGCACTGTCATCGCCGTGATCGAACGAAAAAATGACTGTGAGGATAAATGGGTGGTCGCCCCCAAGGGGATGCGCTTCTCAAAAGACGAGATCCTCACAGCCGTCCGCTTCACCGAGCAGTATTTCGACTCTCTCGTATATCTTGATGAAGGGGGATCACGATGACCGTTATCGCGGACTGCAACAGACAGGCCCTGTCACGGGCAATCGAGCGTCTGGTATTCATCACAAAGAATCTGCCGAGCTATGCATCTCTCGGCGCGGGAGACGTCATGATCCTGCGCGCGGGCAACGAGATCGCCGTGCTTACCGTGGCATCACTTCTTCGTGACAGCGCCACCGATACCCTGCGTATCGAATTTTCACCCCCGACCTGACCGAAAGAAGGGTAACTATGCACAAGTTTATCGGAAAACCGATCACCACCGAAGAGTTTTACCGTCTTCCTCCGCGCGAGGTCTTCTCGCGCGAGATGACAAGACCCAATCTTCCTCCCTCCGAGCATGCCAACCGACACATTCTCTTCAGAAAACGCTTCTCTCTTGCCCGAATGCCGAAGCGCGCCCTTCTGAAAATTTCGGCTGACGATCATTTTCTCCTCTATCTCAACGGACGCTTCGTTGCCGAAGGCCCCGCGCCCGCCAATCACCTGCGGCAGAAATATATGACCCTTGACGTCACGCCCTTTCTCACGAACGGCGAAAATCTCATTGCCGTCCACACCTATTATCAGGGACTGATCAACCGTGTATGGCAGAGCGGTGACGATCGGCATTACTTACTCTGTGAGCTTGCCGCCGACGGCGAGGTGATCCTCGCAAGTGACGAAAGCTTTCTGTACGCGTATCACAGCGGCTATCACGCCCTTGGTACGGTGGGTTATGATACCGGCTTTCGCGCCCGATTTGACTGCCGCGCCGACGAGATCGGCTTTGAAATGCCCGATTTTGATGACTCGCATTGGCAAAACGCCAAGATCTCCGAGGTCTTTGACGGGACGCTTCAAAATGAGGAGAACGAGGCGCTGATCTATGAGGAGATCGCCCCGACGAAGATACAAAAGGAAGGCGCACGCATCTTTCTCGACTTCGGCGCGATGTACGTCGGAAGACTGTCGCTCACCGTCTCGAGCAATGCGGGGTCGCTTGTCACGATCCGTATGGGGCAGGAGCTTTTGCCCGACGGCGCTGTCCGTCACAAGCTGCGCGCCAACTGCGAATACGAAGAGGAAATGATCCTCTCAAAGGGTGACAGCCGCTATACTCCCTATGACTATTTCGCCTTTCGCTACGCCGAGGTATACCGTCCCGAGGGTGCCCTCCTCAAAAACGCCGTCCTCACCGCAAGGCACTATCCCTTCACCCTATGCGCCGCGCTGAAGCCCGCTTACCGTCAGAGCAAGCTGGAATCGGTCTGGGCGATGAGTGTCCACACACAGAAATACGGCATTCAGGAAGCGCCCCTCGACTGCATGGAGCGTGAAAAGGGCTTTTATCTCGGGGACGGATGCTATACCTCCCTTACCCACATGCTCTTGACGGGGCGTGACACGATGGTGCGAAAGCTCATCGACGACGCCTTTGCTTCCGCCTTTATCACCGATACCCTGATGTGCTGTCTCAATGCCTCCTTCATGCAGGAGATCGCGGAATTTCCCCTGATCCTCTGCCGCCTTGTTCTGTGGCATTACCGCTACACACACGATCTTCACTATCTGAAGACGAATTACCCGAAGGTCAAAGCCCTGCTCGATGCCTACCGCCGCGATTATGAAAAGGACAATCTTCTGTCAGAGCTTGACAAATGGTGCGTGGTCGAGTGGCCGCCGAACTTCCGTGACGGCTATGACGTCGACCTTACCGCGGGCAAGATCTGTCACGAGGCACATGCCGTCATGAACGCGTATTATATCAATGCTGTCCGCGCCGCCAATCTGATGGCAAACAGCCTTGGCGTTGCGCCCTATCGGGAGGAACAACCCCTTCTGGAAGCCTATTGGGGCGCCTTCTACCGTCCCGATCGCCTCGGCTTTTGCGACAGCGCGAGCAGTACGCACACAAGCTTTCTCTCCGACCTCTTCGCCTATGCCTTCGGGCTTTGCCCCGATCCCGCCTCGGAAAGCGCGATCCTTGCAAGAATCAAGGAGAAAAAGATCTCCTCGCTCTCGCTCTTCGGCGCGTTTGTCATGCTGGAGGGTCTTGTCCGCCACGGCGAAGAGGAGCTTCTCACCGACATGCTTCTTGATGAGGGCGCATGGCTTCGCATGCTGAGAGAGGGCGCTACCGCCACCTTTGAAAGCTGGGGCAAGGACCTGAAATGGAACACATCCCTCTTCCACACCACCTTCTCCTACGCCGCCATCTTCTTAGCGGATCAAGACATCGACACCGTATTCAAAGATTGAAAGGACTTCTTATGAATCACATTTATGCCGACCGTGAGGCGCTGATCCGGGCTTGGATCGGGCTGATCGCCTTCACCCTTCTGACCGTTCTCTTTTCGATTGTAGCGGCAAGCTCCGACTCGGTTGCCGCGCTGATCATCGCTCTTATCTTTTTCCTCGGCGATCTCGTTTCTCTCCGCGTGCTGAATCGGGGAGCGGCGCATATCCGTCTGTCGGATAACACCCTCACCCGTCGGGGCTATCTTGCGGGCTTTTCGAAAACAGTCCCCACCGATACGATCACCCGTGTCGTTCATATCGAATCAAAGCTTTTCGGCAATCGCCTGTACCTCATTGACGAAGCGGCGGTAACACCGAAAAAGCCCCGTCAGTATCTCGACCCCGAACGTAAGGACAGTGTGATCAGCTTTACTTATTCAAACAGCAATCTTTTGTTTTTAAGACAATTCTATCAAGGCGAGATCGAAAGCGCCTGGGAAAGGAAGCCTCATGATGATTAACCCCCGTTTTGCCACCGACACGCCCTATCTTCTCACCCTGTCAAGTGCCGCCGATCAGCGGTCGACAACGCCCTATCTCGACGCTCTCGGCAGTATCTACCGTCTGTTTGACATCGAATCGCCCCTCGATCGCTTCGATGGGGATGCGCTCTTTCCCCTTTTGGAAAAGGCAAGCGTTGCCGCCGTCTTCCTGAGCGCGGAATTTCTCAAGGACGACGTCCTCACAAGCATGCTCCATCATCTCGTTATCTCCGACGTCCCCATCCTTCTGGTGCATCTTGAAGAAGTCGAGCTTTCCCCCGGCATGCAGCTTCAGCTCTCGCTCTGCCCCCAATTCTATCCCAACAGACACCCCTCTCTCGAATCTGCCGTCAACACCCTCAAAAACGCAGCCTTCTTCCGCAAGGCTATCCCGCAGTCATAACAAAAAGAGCATAACGGTGCAACTGCACCGTTATGCTCTTTTCCTTGGTAATACGGTTATTTCCAAAAAGACCGTTACTTCGCGTGTGACTTTTTAAAATACCGCCACGAAACAAAACCGATCATGCCAAGCGTACCCAACACGGTCAGAATCACGGCATAGAACGCCCACGCATGGTAAATGCCGATCTGTAAGCTGAGCTGTGAGCGGACAGACGGTGTCGATGCCGTCGCTCCACCCACAAGATAGGGGGCAAGATCCATGCCCACGATGTCTTCCGGTGTAACATCGCCGTAAGAAATACTCGCTCGTTTTTCAGTCACAAGAGAGGCAAACGCATAGAATTGATCAAGCGGCATCAATACGCCGGGATACTCGACAGATATTTCACCTCGCGTGTAATCATGATAATAAACATAATCGCCCTTTGTGGTAACGAAATAGAGGTAAAAACCGTCGCGCGAAGCGGTTCCATCAAGGCAGTACAGCTTCAAAACCTCGATTTTCTCGCTCGACTTGGTCACAGCCGTCGAATCAAACAGCGAATCGGGAGAAAATATCGTGTTAACTGTCGCGCGAAGGGGTGAGTTGTTCAAAGACGAATGCAAGCTTGTGAAACTGCCATCGGCATTTTTTTGATATTCTGACAGCGAAAGCGAAGAAACCGAAACATAGCTTTCTTGAACATCGTCCTTCGCAAGCATTGTCTCCACGGAAAGGCGAGAGGCAAAATCCGTCATAAACGAACCGCGGTACAGCTTTAACACCGCCAGAACACCGTCATTGCGAATAGCGGCGGTTTCTGAGTGTGACACCGCTAATGAATCATTACGATTTGCCAAAAGCGTTTCCTGATACGCAGGAGATACGGTGATCGGCACTTGAGAAAGATCTGCCGGAGTATCGGTAGTGACAGATACCGCCGTCGGTTCTTCATCCAACGCATATACCGTAACGATCGAGCAAATTGCGAACGCCATAATGATTGCCAAAATCAAGATATACTTTTTCATAACAGTCCTCCTTTATCC
>JAFVYN010000159.1 GCA_017508605.1 Clostridia bacterium | reverse complement strand
TGTCCCTACCGATACGGGGAGCAACCTCGGGCGAGTTCTTGACCCTGAATACATTCAATCGTGGACGCCTGTCCCTACCAATATTGAGAGAGCGAATGCCACCTGCTCACAATTTGTGTCCACGTTTAAACGCTTTTGCAACAAGGAATATGGCGAAAACATCTGGCAAGCCCGTTTTCATGACCATATCATAAGAAACCGCAATGACTATGACAAGCATGTCAAATATATCCATGAAAACCCTGTCCGTTGGTATTTTGACGAGTTATATGAAGATGAATGATCCACCTGTGCCCACTACGGGCGCGCCCGCTCTTCTTCATACACACAAAGGCACTGAAAAAGACAGGATACCTGAATCATCCCGACAGATTACTGTCGGGATGATTCAGGTATCCGTGGTGATTTTGACATCCGTATTCCAATGTCATCGCCTTCTCTTCATTTCCTTCGTGCCCGGGCGCGGGCTTTTGCCTCGTTGTAGCGCCTCTTTTCGTCTTCGGTTTCGAGGATAAGGGGCGGAACGGCGGTCGGGTTTTCGTTTTCATCGAGGGCGACCATGATGAGGTATGCCTCGTTGATGAGAAGGCGGCTGCCGTCAAGAGCTTCGATATAGGTCTTTACCGAGACCTCCATCGAGGTCGTGCCGACGTAGGTGATCTCTCCCACAAGGACGAGGGTATCGTTGGCGTATGCCGGTCGGCGGAAGGTGAGCGAATCAATTGCCGCCGTGGTCACGTTACAGCCCGCATGCCGTCTGGCGGTAACCGCCGCCACGATATCGATCCACTCCATCAGCTGACCGCCGAAGAGCCGTCGGTAGCCGTTGAGTGTGGCTTGCGACAGGATCTGCACCTGCTCGGTGCGTGATTCGGACACCCGTTTGGCGCTTTGCATTGCGTATCACCTCGTTTTCGTTTATTTGATCGGACCCTTATCGGCGAGCATCAGAAGGACCGCCTCGATGGCACGGGCGGCATCCTTGCTGCTAACCTCCTTTTCGGGAGGTACGTGCAGAAACCCGCCGTACATTTTACGGGGCGCGTATTTGATCTCGTACATCAGGCGGTAAAAAAGCGTATTGCAGACGTATGTCCCCGCATCAAAAGAAGGCGAGGCGGGAACGCCATGCGAAAGAATGGCGTTGACAGCATCGGCAAAGGGCAGATTGGTATACAGCGCGGTATCCCCCTCGTCGATGATACGGTCATGGATATAGACCTTGCCCGCATTGTCGGGGCTTGTGGAATCCTTGACGTTGACCGCCACATATTCGGGGGTCAGCGAGCGCCGTTTGGCGGCTACACCCACCGCAAGCACTGCGTCGGGGCGAAGCATATGCACAGCATCAAGACAAATCTCCGCCGCGCGCTCATATTCCACGGGAAGCAGCAGCTTCGTCACGTGCAGATTCTTGCCGGGTCTTTCAGACACCGCCTTCACCGCCTCCCAAGAGGCATTGACGGTCAGCTTGCCAAATGGCTCAAAGCCTGTCAGTAGTATTTTCATGCGGTATGCTCCTTATTCAGTCAATCCTTACGAAATCCGCTTGCCACCATGTGTGCCACGCGGTTGCCAAGCTCGTCGGTGATCAGAACCTCGGCATTCACCACCGAGCGTCCCTCCTTGATCGGCGTCACCGTGGCAATGAGGGTATTGCCCTTTGCCACGCCGAGATAGGAGATCGACGCCGACAGCGTCACGGTCTTCATGCGGTGGCGGTTGGCAAAAAGCGCAAAGGCAAAATCTCCGAGCGTAAAACTGACCCCGCCCATCACGGCACCGTCGGCATTGCGATGGCGGTCGGTCAGAGGAAGACAGCAGACGACCTTTTCCTCCGAAACACATTCGGCTCTGATCCCCACCACTTCTACAGCAAATACGTCGTTTTTGAAAAACGACCAGAGTTCCTCATACGGTATCATATTGCCTCCGATCACAGTCCGCGTTCCGAAAGCCACGCCTCGATATCCGAAAGCGCCTCTTCTTTGGCGGTATCGTGTAAAAATTCATGTCGCACCCCGGGATACAGGATCAGGGAAAGATCGTCAAAGCCAAGACGGGTATACTGACGGAACGCGCGCCTGACACCCTTGCCCATTTCTCCGACGGGATCGTCCTCACCCGACAGAAAGAGGATCGGGATGAGATCCTTTCCCCTGCGCGCCTTCAAAATCTTACGGTCCATGATCAGAGCAAGTCCGTCGAGCATATCGGTAAACAGACCGAGCTTCACGGGATAGCCGCAGAGCGCGTCATTCTCATATGCTGCGACTTCTTCGGGAATCGAGGAGATCCAGGCGTTTTTGCCCTCGTTTTTGAACGCTTTCCCATAGCCCCCGATCGTCAGCGAGGTCATCAGGGCACTTTCGTGGCAGTTGCCCTTGTGATAGCGTTTCAGAAGCTTACCTACAAGTCTTCCCGCCGTCACCAAAGCCTTCGGCTGATGTCCCGTTCCGCTCAGGATCATACCGTCGATCGGAACCCAGCCCGCAAGCTGGATACTGCGCGCAACAAAAGAACCCATCGAATGCCCGAAATACACAAGGGGCAGCGTGGGATACTGTTCAAAAAGCCACTCGGACAGCGTGACGGCATCCTGCATCACTCTCTCCCAGCCGTCCTTCTCTCCGAGATAGCCGAGTGTTTTCTCACAAAACGCCTCGCCGTGACCGTAATGCTCGTTGCCGCACACGATATAGCCGCGCTCGGTAAAATACGAAACCAGAGCGCCGTAGCGTCCGATATGCTCGGCAAGTCCGTGCAGGATCTGAATGATACCCCGTGCCTCGCCCTCGGGCTCATAGATCACAGCGCGGATCTCATCCTCGCTTTGGAAGGACTGATAGGAAATCACCGTTTCTTTCATAGCCGTACTCCTTAGATTTACTGCCTCTATTATACCAAGACCGATGCCAAAATGCAACCGATTTTTCAAAAAAGAGCGGCGCTCGGTTGACAAAAAGCGAAGAATCTGTCATAATAGAGCTATCCTCTTACCAAAGGAGACAGATATGAGTATTCTTGCGTTTGACCAGGGCACGACCTCTTCGCGTGCCATTTTGTTTGACTCTCACTTCAACGCCGTTGCCTCGGCATCCTATCCCATCACGCAGATCTATCCCGAGGCGGGCTACGTGGAGCATGATCCCGAGGAGCTTCTCGTCAGTATTCTTCGCTCTGCCGCTGACTGTATGTACGGGATCGAGGACCGTCCCGACGGCATCGGCATCACCAATCAGCGCGAGACCGTCATCGTCTGGGACAAGGCGAGCGGTAAGCCCATCCACAACGCCATCGTCTGGCAGTGCCGCCGTACCGCTCCCATGTGTGACACGCTGAAAGCGGCGGGAAAAGCCCCCATGATCAAGGCGAAGACCGGTCTTCCCATCGACGCTTACTTTTCGGCAAGCAAGATCGCCTGGATCCTCGAGTGTGTCGAGGGCGCACGCGAAAAAGCCGACCGTGGCGAGCTGCTTTGCGGAACGGTGGATACCTGGCTCATTTATAAGCTTACGGGCAACCATCTGACCGACGTCACCAATGCCTCCCGTACCATGCTGTTCGATATCACCCGAAACGAATGGGACAAAGAGCTACTCGCGCTATTCAACATCCCCGCCTCCATGCTCCCCGAGGTCAAGGAATCCGCCTATCGGTTCGGCGAGGTTCAGCCCCATACCGATATCCCCGCCTGCCTCTGGCATCTGCCCATTCTTTCTGCCATCGGCGACCAGCACGCTGCCCTTTTCGGACAGCGCTGTCTCTCGGTCGGCAGTGTCAAAAACACCTACGGTACAGGTTGCTTCACGCTGATGAATATCTGTGATACTCCCACCTTCACAAGCGATCTCATCACTACTCCCGCCTGGCGGATCGGCGGCAAGACTACCTATGCGTTGGAAGGTAGTGTTTTCAACGCGGGAAGCTCGGTGCAGTGGCTACGCGATTCTCTCGGCATGATCTCCACCGCCGCCGAATGCTCCACTCTCGCGGCAAGCGTTCCCTCCACGCAGGGCGTTGTCTTCGTGTCGGCATTCACGGGACTCGGCGCGCCCCACTGGGATATGTACGCAAGAGGCTCATTCCTCGGGCTTTCCCGCGGTGTCGGACGGGCTGAGCTTTGCCGTGCCGTTCTTGAGGGCATCGCCTTTCAGGTATATGACCTTGTGCGCACAATGGAGCGCGCCTCGGGCTGTTTGATCTCCGCTCTCCGTGTCGACGGCGGTGCCGCGCAAAGTGAATTTCTCATGCAGTTTCAGGCAGATCTTCTCGGAATCACCGTCAACCGACCCGATTACGTCGAGACCACCGCGCTCGGAGCGGCATATATGGCAGCTCTCACTCTCGGAAAGCTTGATCTTTTCGCTCTCGCAAATGCCGAAGCGCCCCATAAGGATTTTATTCCCACCCTCTCGCGCGAAGAAGCAGACGCTCACACCGCGCGCTGGGCAAAGGCGATCGAAGCGGTGCGTACCTTCGTCTGACGCTTTTTCCTCCCCTTTACTCTTGACAATCCGGCAAAAGTGGTGTAGAATAGTAAAATAGCAGAATTAAGCTTTACTTTTTTCGCTTCGCACCATAAGAAAGGAATCGCTTCGCGATAACGATACATATGAAAAGACTACTTGGCATTACCCTGCTTCTTTCCGCGCTGACAGTCCTCGTGCTTCTGACCTGCACGGGCTGTACGCTCTTTCCGGGTGAAGATACCGTCAGCGCCGAAACCCTCCCGCCCGTCACCACGGCAGAGATCGAGGAAGGTGTCCTCTTCGCCCGTTGCTCCGAGCCTGAAAACAACGCCTTTTCGGTTCAGTTCATCGGCGTCGTGCCCACCAGCCGCGTGGACTACGTCGGCTTTGAGGCATGCATCGTCTATCCCGACGGCACGCGCGGTACCCGTAAGACCGCCAAGCTCTATACCCTGTACAGCTCGGTAGACAGCGAGGACGGTGAGGTAACGATCACCTCCGAGGATTTCGGGGTGAAGGACGGCTATCTCTTCGTCAGAACGCTTGACGGCATTCCGATCGATCAGGAGGGGCTGGCATACGAAGTCGCCGCCTACTACATGATCGGCACCGAAAAGACGTATACCGCAAAACAGGTCTTTGATATCCAAACGCTTCTTGAGGAGCATATCCTCACCGATCCCAAGCCTCTGCCGATCGAAGACCGGACCGAGCTTATCGACGTTCAGACCTGGGTCCGCTACGAAAACGAGGACTATGACGAGGAAAGCACCCTGTCTCCGACCTACTATCTCGGCGCATCCCTGCCCGATGCCAACGGCAATCTTAAAATGTATGCCTGCGTTGCCGTTGCGACCGAGCATCTCTCACACGTCGGTATCCGCTACAACTTCACACAGAAAACAGGCGACTATGCCGGTGTCAGCACCGCGCTCAGCCGCTCCAAGATCTACACACTCTACCGCACGGTCATCAGCGAAAGCGACACGCTGACGGTAGAGGATTTCGGACTCACCGATGGATATCTTGCGCTCATTCCCTTTGAAGAAAACGTCAACATCGTCTCCCGCGCGGGCTATACGTTCAATCTGCTTCTCTATTATTCCCGCAACGCCCTTGAGACCGTCCTTGTCAATAACAAGCTTGACTTCACACAGGTTATAAAAAGCACCGTCTTGTCCCGCAAGGGTGCCATGATCGGCACGTATACCTTCATTCCCACCGATTATCACGAATGGATGAACTTCAGCGAAAAGGACGGCAACGCCACGGGTACGGGACTTTTGCGTATCCGTCTGACCGATGCCACCAACGAGGACGGCGATTTCAAGTTCTCCATGCAGATTGCCACCGCCGTTCCCACACGCTTCTCGAACCGCATCGCCTTCCGCTACACCGCTTACGATGCCGAGGGCAACGTGGTCGGAACACCCAACCGTGAGATCAACGCCACCACGATCTATAAAACGATCTTCGATAACAACGATACCGTCATGAAGCCCTCCGATTTCGGTATGGAATACGGATATATCATGACAATGGTACTGGGCTACGTCGAATATGACAGCGGCATTGAATCCATCAAGATCGAAGCAACCTACCTCAAGGGCGAAGAGCTCGTCACACTGGCATCGCTGACAGTCGAAATGCAGACCCTTCGCGAGCTGATCAAAAAGGTCTTATAAGGAAAGGATAACGCACATGAAAAAACTGATCCTTCTGATGGTACTTACAGCCATGATCATAACGGTCTTCACCGCCTGCGCCTCCTGGGAGGAGCAGCCGATCACACCCGGCACGGCGCCCGTCATTCCCCCTTATCAGCCCGAGCCTCTGACGGTGGAATTCTTCGTTTCGGCTTATCAGGGCATGTCCGACTGGAAAAAGTATCCCTCCGATGATACAAAGGAGGAAACACCGCCCGCAACAGACCAAAATAACACTTCTCCCGAAGCATAACGGCAAACACTCTGCGAAATCTCACAATTTCGCGGAGTGTTTTTTGTATATTATCACCATACCGATGATAAAAAAGAAAAGATTTCTGCACTTCCCTTGACAGACCGCAGTTTTTTTGGTACAATGAATCCAATCAGATACCGAACTATACAACAAGAAAGGATACCATCATGACACAAACACTCACACGCCGCGCCCATGAGGCGATGGACGCGTATCTTGCCAAATATTACAAAGATGGCGATTTTGAAAGAGCCGATTTCTGGGACTGCGCCGAGATCTTTGAGATCCTCGACGATGCTTACGAGATCACCCGTGACGAGCGCTACCTTGCCCTCATCGACGAGACCTACGAGCGCTTTCTCAAGGATCGCGGCAGCGATTGGGGATACAATATCTATAATGACGACATCATGTGGGCTGTCATCGCGATGACCCGCGCCTATATGCTGACAGGCAAGGAAAAATATCTTGCTACCGCCAAATATAATTTTGATAAGACCTACGCCCGTGCCTTCTCGGATGACCTCGGCGGCGGTCTCTTCTGGCGCGCCGACAACCAGTCGAAGAACGCCTGTGTCAACTGCCCCGGTGCCGTTGCCGCCTGTGTGCTGGGCAAGGCGACCAAGGACGAGAGCTATTTTGAGAAAGCCAAGGGGCTGATCGAATGGATAGTCAAGACTCTGTACGAAGAAAACGGCAAGGTCTATGACTGCATCGGTCTGAACGGCGGCATCAACACGTGGTCCTCCACCTACAATCAGGGAACCTTTATCGGCGCCAATGTTTTGCTTCACGAATTCTACAAGGATGACGTGTACAAGAAGCAGGCGGATGCCGCGGCGAATTATACAATGATGGATATGTACGGCGGTGGTATCATGAACAATGAGGACACCGGCAACGATCTCATCGGCTTCAAGGGTATCATGTCCCGTTGGATCCGTCTCTACGCCCTGACTTATGGGAAGCCCGAATATATCGAATGGCTCAGAAAGAACGCCGACGCTGCTTACGAAAATCGCAACAGCGAGGGACTGATGTGGACGGCGTTCGGCAAAAAAACAGAGGAGATCTATTACGACGTCTTCGGTCCTTCCGCCGCACTCGCCGTAATGTTTAACTGTATCTGATATGAAAAAGCTCTTACTGATCCTGACACTCACCGCCCTCCTTACACTTCTCATCGCATGTACGGGTGAGGTTACCACAGCCGTAACCACGACCGACACCCCCGGAACTGACACAACACCCACCGAAAATACCACAACAGAAGCCGCTGTCAAGGATACCACCGAGATCACAACGGCTGAGATCACGACGGAGGATTCAAACGTGCTTTACAAGGATCTTAAGAACCCCATCTATCCCACGGGCAATGACCCTTGGATCGTCGAACACAACGGCAAGTATTACTACTGCTATTCGGGCGGTCAGAACGGTACGGGCGGCGTCCGTGTCAACGAGATCGACTCGATCGACAAGGTGACGACCTTCGGCTATTCACAGGTCTACGTCGCGCCCCAAGGCACGATGTACTCGCACGAATACTGGGCACCCGAGCTGCATTACATACAGGGTGAATGGTATATCTACGTTGCCGCCGATGACGGCAATAACAACAATCACAGAATGTACGTCCTGAAGGGTACCTCGCAGGTCCCCACCGATCCCTTTGAAATGGTGGGCAAGATCACCGACCCCACCGATAAATGGGCAATCGACGGCACCGTTCTCACGGTGGGCGATGAGCTTTATTTTGTGTGGTCGGGCTGGGAAGGAAACGAAAATGTCGCACAGAACATCTATATCGCGCACATGAGTGATCCCTGCACCATAGACTCCGAGCGTACGCTTCTCTCCGCCCCCACCTACATCTGGGAGCGCATCGGCAATCCCACCGTCAACGAAGGTCCTACCGCCCTCTATCACGGCGACCGTGCCTTCATTGTCTATTCGGCAAGCGGAAGCTGGACCGACAATTACTGTCTCGGGCTTCTCTCACTGACGGGTAACGATCCCCTTGACAGCAACTCCTGGCAGAAATCCACAAACACCGTCTTCCGTATGCGCCGCGGTGTTGCGTACGGTCCCGGTCACTGCTCCTTCTCCACCGCGGTGGACGGCAGCAACTGGATGATCTATCATGCCAACCTCGAAGCAGGAACCGGATGGGACGGCAGATCGGTCTGGATCTCTCCCGTGACCTTCGACGAAAAGGGCAACCCCATCTTCGGACAGCCCGAATTCGATATCCGCTTTCCCTACGCGCTGAAAGAATCATAACAAACCAAAGACCCGACCGATGCCTCGGTCGGGTCTTTGTATTCGATCGTTTTGGCAGATCGGTTTTCAAGCTGTCCGCCCCTTTCACCAAGCGGGAGATCCTTCATATACTGTTACAGAAGTAAAAGAAGAAAGGATTGCCACCTATGAAGGATAAAACGACTCCCACCGTTGCCGTCGTGGGGGGCGACTTGAGGCTTGTGGAGGCGGCGCGCGCGATCGCCGACCGTCAGTACACCGTCAAGGTCTATGGCATCGACGTCATACCCGATCCACAACCGCCCTGTACGCTTCACAAGGCGCAAAGCCTGAAGGAAGCCTTGAAGGATGCCGATTGCGTGATCCTTCCCCTCCCTTACAGTCATGACGGCGAAAAGATCTCAGCGCCCTTATCCACCAAAACACTGACTCTTGCCGAATTTTATGCCCATCTTTCCCCCAAAACGCTTGTCGCCGCGGGGCTTCTCGGCTCTTCCCTCGCCGAGGGGTATACCGTATTTGATTATTCTCAAAGCGAAAGCTTTGCTATTAAAAACGCACGCGCCACGGTTGAGGGCGCAATCGCCATTGCCATCAGAGAAAGCCCTCTGACACTGTGTAACAGCCGCGCGATCGTCACAGGCTATGGCAGGATCGGCAAAATGCTGGCAAGCACCCTGAAGAGCCTCGGTGCTTACGTTACCGTCATTGCGCGCTCGCAAAAGGATCTTTCCTGGGCGTGGAGTGAGGGTATTCCCGCCTATCCCTTTGCTGCCCTTCCTACCCTTGCGGCAACTGCCGATCTCGTTTTCAATACCGTGCCTTTCCTCGTGATCGAACGCCCTGTATTATACGCACTTCCTCAAAAGACACCGATCATCGAGCTTGCCTCCCTGCCGGGCGGAGTCGATCTGCGCGCGGCGGATGAGGAAGGCGTCCGTGTGATCACCGCCCTCGGACTGCCCGGCAAATACTCACCGGCGACGGCGGGCAGGATCATTGCCGAAGCAGTTCTTGACGCCATGAAGGCAGCGAGGTGATCATGAAGGAAAAACTCACCTTAGGGCTTGCCTTTTGCGCCTCCTTTTGTACACTGAAAAGCGTGATTGCCCTCCTGCCCTCGCTTTGTGAAGACTACCGTGTCATCCCGATCTTCAGCGAAACGGTGCGCTCGACCGATACCCGCTTCGGAAAAGCCGAGGAGCTGATGAACGAGATCGTCACCCTCACGGGCGAGAACCCCATCACAAGCATCAAAGAAGCCGAGCCCATCGGTCCCGAAAAACGATTTGATATTCTCGCGATCGCGCCCTGTACGGGCAATACCCTCGCTAAGCTCTCCCACGGGATCATCGACGCCACCGTCCCGATGGCAGTGAAGGCGCATCTCAGAAACGAAAGACCTCTCGTCATTGCGCTTGCCTCCAACGATGCCCTGACCAAGGGACTTTCCAACATCGCCGCCATGATCGACAGAAAGCACTGCTATTTCGTTCCCCTCGGTCAGGATGACCCCATCCGAAAGCCTGCCTCCCTCGTTGCCGATTTCACCAAGCTCCCCGATACCCTGAGAGAGGCTCTTCGTGAGCGCCAGCTCCAACCGATCCTTCTGACAAAGTGAGGGATCGCCATGAACTGCATCATCACTCTTCCCTCCATGACACACGCACAAAACGCAAGAGAGCGCCTTCTTGCTCACGGTATCGCCTCAGGTGTGATCCGCCTGCCGCAGGGACTCTCTCAGGAGGGCTGCGCCTGGGGGATATCCCTTGATTGCCGTCATGCCGATGAAGGACAAAAGGTCCTCTCGCTGTCAAATCTTCCCTTCCGTAAGGTGATCCGAGGAGGTGACTGAAACGGTCTATCTCGATAATGCCGCCACCACCTACCCAAAGCCCCTATCGGTCGAGAGAGCCTTTCTCTCTGCCGCAAGAGAGGCTTACGGCAATGCGGGACGCTCCTCACACCCGCCCGCCGTCCTTGCCGCAGAGCTTTTGTATGAATGCCGCTCAGCGATCGCGGATGCCTTCGGTGGCTCTCCCGAACGTGTCATCTTCACCGAAAACGCCACCCACGGTCTGAATCTCATCATCAAGGCACTCACCCCGTCGGGAGGGCATCTCTTACTCTCCGATATCGAGCATAACGCTGTCCTGCGCCCGACGGTCGCTCTTGCCGAGCGTGGAGTCAGCTACAGTCTTTACCGCACAACAGCCGATCTTCATTTTCCCGATCTCACACGGGATGAAGCCGCCCTTCTTCATTCGCTGAAGGCTTCTCTTCGCCCGAATACCGTAGGGGTGATCGCCTGCCACCGTTCCAATTGCCTGCCGATCGAATTGCCCCTTCGTGCCATCGGGCGCTTCTGCCGTGAGCATGGGCTGTTTTTCATCGTCGATGCTTCACAGTCGGCGGGCGCTTGCCGTATCGACGCCGAGGCGCTTGGGATCACCGCTCTTGTCGCGCCCTCTCACAAGGGACTGTACGGCTATCGGGGAGCGGGCTTTGTGATGATCTCCCAATCCGTCCGCGACGAGATCCTTCACACTCTCACCGAGGGTGGCAGCGGCAGTGATTCCCGCAGTCCCGCAATGCCTTCCCTTCTCCCGGAGCGTCTGGAGGCGGGAACACGTCCCGTCGAGATCCTTGCCTCTCTCAGAGCGGGGATCGGGTTCACCGAAACCGTCGGATGCGAGAGGATCGCTGAAAAAGAGGCTTACCTCTCCGAATATCTCAAAAGCCGTCTTCTTGCACTACCCCATATCACGGTTCATCTCCAAAGGAGAAAAAGTCGGGGGACGGTGCTGTTCTCTCCCCTTGACACCGATGCCGTCAGCCTTTGCGCTTGTCTCTCGGAGCGGGGCATCTGTCTTCGCGAGGGTCTGCACTGCGCTCCCTTGGCGCACCGTCTGATCGGTACCGAAGCCACGGGCGCTTTGCGAGCCTCCTTCGGATGGTTCAATTCCGAATCGGATGCCGATGCCCTCATCTATGCCTTACGGGACTGCCCGAGGCAGCGCTGAGGAATTTTGCCCCGACAAAAAAACACCTTGCCGCGCCTGAGAGTCTCTTGGCGGCAAGGTGTTTATCTTATTCTTCTGCTTTGTCTGTGTTTTTCTTCGGAGGATGGGCATCCACCTGATCAAGATCCTTGAGCATCATATCTCTGACGTAAGCGGAAAGCTCAAAGGAATTCATGCTGTCAAACTGCTCGGGCATGACGGTACCGACGATATGAAGCTCGATCACCGTACTGCGGAAGGGGAATCGCTTCATAACCTTCTCGGTATTTCGCATCGTCACGACCGCAATCGGGGACGCCGCCTTTCTCGCTGTGGAAAAAGGAGCGGCGCGGAAGGGGAGAAGCGTTCCGTCCTTACTGCGTGTACCCTCGGGCGAGATCGCTACCGAAGCTATGCCCTCGCGGATCCAGGCAGCGCTCTTTTCGACCGTCGAACGTGCCTTCATCGGGCTTTTTCTGTCAATGGTCAGATACCCCGACATATGCATATATTTGCCGACCACGGGGATCTTTTCGTTTTCGGGCTTTGAGATCATCACGATACGGCGGGCAGGCATTTTCGTCATCAGAACAAAGGGATCGATCATCGAGCGGTGATTGTAGACCGCAACATAGGTTGAATCGGGGAGCTTTTCTTCGCCCGTGACTCTGACCTTGATCCTCAGAAACCGCATGACCTGACGGATCGCCGCGACCGTCACGGTGTAAAAGAAGGCATTTGGCTTTTCCACCGGCTTTTTCTTACTGACAAAAAGCCCGATAAATGCCGCCACCAGAACGAGAGCGAGAAAGCTGATCCAGTACAGGGGGATGAACATCAAAACGGGAAGAAAATACCAGTACCAAACGGTATAAAGATCGGTGAGATAAAAGATGCCGACCGATAAGATAGCCGCCATCAACGATAACAAAACTGTCATAATGAGCCTCCGTTCATATGCTGCTTTTTATTGTAACACATCAGGTGCCGCTTGTCAATTCTTTCCGGACTTCTTTTGTCTTTGCGCAGCGGCGGGCTTCTTTTTCTTCTTAACTGAATATCCGAACGAACCGATCTTCTTACCGAGAGTATAGTAATTGCCGTGCATATACGCAAGAAGCCCCGCCTTGTCAAGACGGAATTTGCCGCAATCGTCAATAATATCCTCACTGACGCGCATCTTCACGATGTCGGCAAGGATCATGTCGTGCGTGCCGAGGGGAATGATCTCACTGACACGACATTCCAGCTGCAGGGGGCATTCGGCAATTGCGGGCGCCGATACCGCCTCCGACGCCTCGGGGGTCAGCGAGCAGGCTTTAAATTTATCGGTCGTTCTGCCCGATCGGACACCGCAGAAATCACACGCCCTGACCAATGTCGAGGGTACAAGATTAATGACAAATTCCCGACTTTTCGTGATAAGCTCATACGAATATCGGCTTTTTCTCACCGAAATATAGGTCTTGGCGGGATGCGTGTTGACGATCCCCGTCCATGCCACCGTCATCACGTTGGGTTTTTCAAGTGTTCCCGACGAGACCATGACACAGGGAAGAGGCGCCATGATCACCGCTCCCTCAAAGCTTCTTTTTGCCATATCCGTTTTCTTCCTTTCGCCCGGTTTTACCGTTATTGTACCATAAATCCCGAAGGATTGCAACTTGTTTTCAAGAAGTTTTGAGGGAAAAGTTTTTCTTCGGCATCGGTGCCGTACAAGGTAGTTTTCTCTTTTCTTTTTTGTGTTTTTTCGTGCCTCGCAAGGTAGTTGAAGAGACGCTTTTTTTCGAAAAGATTTGTCTGTTTTTGTCATTTTTTGCTCTCGTTCCCCACGGTGTGGAAAACCCTTTTTCCGCCGGAGCGCAGTTTTAGGGCATCGAAAATTTTTTTCAAAAAAAGCCGTTTTTTTTAAAAAACCACTTGACTATTGCCGAAAAATAAGATATAATATGGATGAAAAAGAATATTTTTCATAATTTCTCTCTTTTCACGAAAAAGACGTTTGTACGGAATGCCGACCGTTACAAGCGTCTTTTTTCGTTTTTCTTGCTTTGTTTTTTTCCGACTCCGAAAAGCGCCCGACCGAGCCGCTCGGGCGCGCGAAAGACAATAAAATGTGATAGAAAAAACTTGTATAAAGAATTGACTTTAGTGACAAAATCGTGTATACTATAAAGTGGTAAAGAATGGATGATTCTCACCGCTACCCCAAAGAAAGGACCCTATGCTTTATGTCAGTAAATGAAACCAATCCCACCAGAAAGGGAGGCATCTCGGTCAAGACCGAGTATATCTTCCCCGTTATCAAAAAATGGCTGTATTCTGAGAAGGAGATCTTTCTCCGCGAGCTTGTCTCCAACGCTTCGGATGCCGTCACCAAATTAAAGCGCCTTGATTCTCTCGGCGAGATCACGCTTGACGAAAACGAGAGCTTCTCGGTCAGCGTCATTTTAGACAAGGAACAAAAAACTCTGACCATCCGTGATAACGGCATCGGCATGACTGCCGATGAGGTCGATAAATACATCGGAAACATTGCCCTTTCGGGCGCTGCCGATTTTATCGAGCAGTACGAAAAGGGTGACAACCAGGGCGGCATCATCGGTCACTTCGGCCTTGGCTTCTATTCGGCGTTCATGGTTGCCGACACCGTCGAGGTCATCACCAAGTCCTACACCGATGCCCCCGCCGTATACTGGAAATGCCTTGAAAACGGCGAATACGAGGAAACGCTCTACGAGGGCGAAAAAACACGCGGCACGGACGTCATCCTCTATCTGAACGAGGAGGGCATGGAATATGCCGACGAGAAGACCCTGCGCTCCGTCCTCGATAAATACTGCGCCTTCATGCCCGTCGAGATCTATCTTGAGACTGCCGACGGCGACGAAGAGGACGAGGATAAGACCGAAGACAAGACCCCCGTCAACGATACCGCACCGCTCTGGCTCAAAGCCCCCTCGGACTGCACCGACGAGGAGTACACCGAATTCTATCACAAGGTCTTTCACGATATGCGTGAGCCTCTGTTCCAGATCCACCTCTCTGCCGATTATCCCCTGAATTTCAAGGGTATTCTCTACTTCCCCGCCATCCGCAACGAATACGAAAGCCTCGAGGGTCAGGTCAAGCTCTATTACAACCAGGTCTTCGTTGCCGACAATATCAAGGAGGTCATTCCCGAATACCTTCTTCTGCTGCGCGGCGTACTCGATTGTCCCGAGCTGCCCCTCAACGTATCCCGCTCCTATCTCCAGAACAGCGGCTACGTCACGAAGATCGCTTCCCACATCACCAAGAAGGTCGCTGACAAGCTCGTTTCCCTTCTCAACAACGAGCGTGAGCGCTACGAGAGCTTCTGGAAGGATATCAAGATCTTCGCCGAATACGGTTCTCTGCGCGATAAGAAATTCTTTGACCGCGTGAAAAACGCCCTCCTTCTCGAGCTTGCGAACGGCAAGTACGTCACGGTGGACGAATATCTTGAAAACATGAAAGAGACCTGCGAGGGTAAGATCTACTACGCCACCGACAAGACCGCGCAGGCACAGTATATCAAGCTCTTTGAGGATCGCGGCATCGACGTGGCGATCCTGCCCCACAGCCTTGATATGCAGTTCATCTCTCTCATTGAGAATGACAAAAAGATCAAATTCTCCCGTGTCGACTCCTCGACCGATGCCCTCCGTAAGGAAGGCGAGGCATACGAAAACGAAGCCATGGTCGCGCTCTTCCGTAAGGTCAGCGGCAAGGAGGATCTCGCCGTCAGCTTTGAAGCACTCGCCGACGCCACCACCCCCGCCCTTCTCACCGTCAGCGAGGAGGACCGTCGTATTGCCGAAATGATGAAGATGTACGGCGGCATGTTCCCCGAGGGTATGGAACGTCCCGAAAAGGCGTCACTGGTTCTGAATCACGAAAACGCGCTCGTCAAAAAGCTTGCCGAAGCACTCGACACGCCCTTTGCCGAGACCTGTGCCAAGCAGATCTTCCTGCTTGCCACCCTCGCACAGCGTTCCTTAAGCGCAGACGAGCTTCACGCATTCCTTGAAGGCAGCTACGATGCCCTCAAAACAGCGCTCGGCAACTGATGGATCCCATCAGGATCATACGGGACAATCTCTCTTCTGACCGCGACAAGCTTACCCGACTCATCCGCCGCTACCCGAATTACGCCGACGATACCGTCACAGCGTTGCTCGGCGTCGGCGTCAACGAGGCATCGGATGAAGCGCTGGAGCTTGCGTTTGGCGATCTCAGAGAGAGTCTGACCGCAAAAAACACCGAGGTGCTTCCCATCGAAAGCTCGCTTTTGTCGGCGTCAGACGCCCTGTTATCGGCGGAGATCATTGCCCGTCTTTTGGAGCGTGCCACCATCGAAAGCTTTCTGCCCACCCTTGACGCAATTGAAAGCAAGTGTGCCTATTTCCGCAACGCCTATTCCGACGAAGCCTTTCGCATCTTCAAAGCCCATCTGACAAATCCCACCGTCAGCTATACCGACTCTCCGACTGATGCCTGCAGGGAGGTCTATTCCGATCTCGCTACCTTTGCCATCCTGCCGATCAGCTCCTCGCGCGAGGGAAAGATCACGGGCATCGTGTCGAGGATCGAGAGCTACGAGCTTGCGCCCGCGCTGTTTTGCGAGGTCTCTCTGCCCGGCTCGGACGAGACCATGCGCTTCGGTCTGTATGCCGCCTCTCCGATCGCCGTCAGCGATGCCGAAGGGCTTGAGACCGTCTTTTACAGCGACAGCGAGGACGATCTCTCGTCCCTGATCCTCGCCGCCGACCGACTCGGATGCACGCTCACCCTCTGTCGGGAGCTGGGAAAACGGCAGGGCTTTGAGAATACCTACCGTCTTTTATTCCGACGCAAAAAGGGAGCGACCGCCAACGCCGTCAGTGCCCTTCGCCTGCTTCTTCTCTGCGTCTATCCCCATCATCAGCTATGCGGTATCTTCCGCACGGTGGAAAAATAACCGCCGAAGCACGAAGACCGC
>JAFVYN010000158.1 GCA_017508605.1 Clostridia bacterium | reverse complement strand
GTCGAGATTGCCGGCAACGATCTTGTTGTTTGCCGAAGTAACCGAGTCGGTGAACCACGCATAGGTCGTACCGAGAAGCGAACTGACGCAGAGGATCAGCGCCATCAGGGATGCTAAGAATGCGCGTTTTACACTTTTGTTTGCCATGTTTTTCTCTCCTTTTGGTATTTTGGGGATTGCTGAATATAGTTTATCAAAAAATTATGAACAAGTCAAGCATATCTTTAGATATAATAGAAAAATAAGCAAACTTTATCCGCCGAGATCCCATCCATTTAAGACTTTCAACATACTTGACAAAATGAATAAAATCGGGTATAATAAATTGAGTCATTATGTCTTTTGACATCTCAGGAATACCGATAAAGGAAGAATCATATGAATTACGATATTATCATCATCGGCGCGGGGCCGGGCGGTATCTTCTCGGCTTATGAGCTGCTCGAAAAAACCAATGGATTGAAGATCGCCGTGTTCGAGCTTGGCAATCCCCTTGAGAAGCGCCGTTGTCCGATCGACGGCATCAGGATCAAAAACTGTATTCACTGTAAGACCTGCGCGATCATGAACGGATTTGGAGGCGCGGGCGCCTTTTCGGACGGTAAATACAACATCACCAACCAATTCGGCGGCACTCTTCACGAGCATATCGGCAAACAGGAAGCACTTTCGTTGATGGAATACGTGGACGGCATCAATCTCCGCTACGGCGGTGAGGGAACGAAGCTCTATTCCACCGCAGGCACCAAGATCAAGACCCTTTGCCTGCGAAACAAGCTGCACCTGCTCGATGCCTCGGTGCGCCATCTTGGTACCGATAAAAACTATGTCGTCCTTGAAAACCTCTACGCTATGATGAAGGACCGCGTGGATTTCTATTTCAACACCCCTGTGGAAACCGTCAGAAAGACCGATAACGGCTACACCGTTGTCACCAAGGACGGCGAATACTCTTCGGAATACTGCATCATTTCTGTGGGGCGCTCGGGCAGCAAGTGGATGGAAAGGGTCTCGCGCGAGATGAAGATCCCCACTCTCTCGAACCGTGTGGATATCGGCGTCCGCGTGGAATTGCCCGCCTCGATCTTTGCGCACCTCACGGGCGAGCTGTACGAAAGCAAGATCGTCTACCGCACCGAAAAGTGCCAGGATCTTGTCAGAACCTTCTGTATGAATCCCAACGGCGCGGTAGTTGCCGAAAATACCAACGGCATCGTCACCGTCAACGGTCACAGCTATGAAGACCCCGAAAAGCACACCGAAAACACCAATTTCGCGCTGCTCGTCGCCAAGCATTTTTCACATCCCTTCACCGATTCGACGGGCTATGCCGAAAGCATCGCGCGTCTTTCGAACATGCTGGGCGGCGGCGTGATGGTACAGCGCTTCGGCGACCTCATCCGCGGTCAGCGTTCCACCCCCTCGCGCATCGCCGAAAGCTTTACGACACCCACCCTCTCGGCAACACCCGGCGATCTCTCGCTTGTCATTCCCAAGCGTATTCTCGACGGCATCATCGAAATGATCTACGCACTTGACAAGATCGCACCCGGCACCGCCAATGACGATACCCTGCTCTACGGTGTTGAGGTCAAATTCTATAATATGGAGGTCGAGCTTGACGAAAAGCTTGAGACCCTCTATCCGAATCTCTTTGTCATCGGTGACGGAAGCGGTGTCACACACTCCCTCTCCCACGCATCGGCAAGCGGTGTACACGTTGCCCGCACGATTGCCGAGCGCATCGGGAAGAAAGCGAGCGTATGAAGGAAGCTTACCCCATCATTGAGCAATATGTCTTTACCGTCATCGAATATCTGATCCTTCTCATTGAGATCATCGGTGTCGCTGTATTGGTATGGGCAATCGTCCGCGCACTGTCCGAACTGATCCGACATAAAGGCTCTGTCAGACTGGATCTTGCGGAGGGCATCGGACTCGCGCTTGAATTCAAAATGGGCGGTGAATTGCTTCGCACCGTCATTGCCCGCAATCTTGAAGAGCTTGCGATCCTCGGTACTGTTATTCTCCTACGCGCCGCTATGGCAGTTCTCGTCTATTGGGAGATCCGCACCGAGCGAAAGCACGCCTCCTATACCGACCCTACCCCCTGAACAGCACACACTGAACGGGGGACTACATAAAAAGGAACCCGTATGAAAACTTTTACCAAAATCGCCATAGGCGCCGCCGTGATCATCGGCATATTGGCGCTTCTCGGCTCGCTGATCCTCCCTCTCGTTAAAGACGAGATCTACAACATCCTCGGCTCACTCTTCGCACCCTCCACCGAAGCGCCCATGACCGAAGGCGACCGCACACTTGTGGAGATTCCCTATCATGTCTATATGCAGGATCCCGAAAGCGGCGAGTATCAGCTGAAATCCAGCACCAAAGAATACCTGACCGTGGGCGAAAGCAAGACCTTTATCGCGCCCGAGATCGAGCATTACACCGTCAATACTGATAAGAGCCGTCTCATCATCGCTTATGCCGAGGAGGGCAAGAAGCTTCTCCTCTATTATGACTGCGAGACCTGCAAGGTCAGCTTCGCCATAGGAGACGCCGAGCTGGAATCGGGAAGTGCTTTTCAGACCCTTCGTAAGGGACAGACGCCGAAAGCTCCCGTCCTCACCAAAAAGGGCTATACCCTGAAGGGCTTTGATAAGCCCATCGAAAAGGTATACGAGGACACCGTCTACACGCCTGCCTGGGAGATCACGAAATATGTTCTCCGTCTGCACGCTACGGATGATACTCTGCTCCCCGGATCGGCATTCACCAAGCGCGATGATACCGACGGATGCTTTGAGGCAACCTACACCTTCAAGGATTCGCTGAACGTACCCAAGCCCTCAAGTGACGGCTATACCTTCATCGAATGGAATACCGCTCCCGACGGCAGCGGTAAGACTGTCTCTTCGATCGCCGAGGGTACCTACCAAAGCACCACGCTGTATGCCATCTATACCGTCAAGCTCTATTCCATCAGCTTTGCTGCCGTCGACAGCATCAGCTATCCTGCCTACTATTTACCCTACGGCAGTGACATTTCTTCACCCTATATTGCTCCCGAAAATCAGAAGGCGGGCTACGGACTGACATGGTATACCGATGTTTTCTATACCGAACCGTATGAATTCCACAAAATGCCCAAGGAAAACATCACACTCTACGGCAGGTGGGAGGAAGATACCGGCAGCGGCTTCCTTTCGTGGGATCCCCAGACCTTTGCCGCCAAGGAAACGATCGATTCCCTGAACGAGCTGATCGATTTCATTGATTTCGTCAGATTCCATAATCTCACCGAAGCCATCCGTGTCGAGGTCACCTATGCCGACTACATGACACTGAAAAACGATGTCGCCAAGGCAGAGACGCTCGGAGAATTCCGTACCAGCGGCTCGATCTCCTATACCACGGGCAACGGCGCACTCACCAAGGTCGGCGCGAAATCCTATCTCTCGATCCGTGTCGCCAATACCTTCCGTGACGTCGAAGCCTCCAAGACCACCGACAAGAGCGACGAAAAGGCATATACCCTTCTCACGCCCGCTATCACCCCGCGCGGCGATGGCTATACCGCCTTTTATATTGACGCTCTCACCAAGCGCTATCCCGTCTCGACCTCCAATCAGCTGATGTACGTGGTCGAGCATGGCTATGCCCCGCTCTGTGAGGAAGGCTCTGCCGCGGAGGAAATGTTCCTCTCTGCCAAAGCGCTTCTCAATATGATCCTACCCGAAAATGCTTCTGACCTTGAAAAGGTCGAGCTGATCTACAATTATCTCATCACCGCCATCCAATACGATAACGGCGCCGTCAAGATCGCAAACGAATCGCCCGACAGCTGGCCCGAATACGATGCCTTCTTCCTCGAGGGTGTCTTCCGCAATAAGAAGGCTGTCTGCGACGGCATCGCAAAGGCGTTCTCACTGCTTTGCAACATCGAGGGTATCCCCTGCATCGAGGTCGTCGGCACGGGTCATGCCTGGAACCGCGTCAAGGTCAATAACCTCTGGTATGTGGTGGATGCCACCTTCGGCAACCTGCATCTGCCCGAGCGCGTCTTCTCGATCGCGGACCACTCCTATTTCCTCGTCTCCGACGCCGAAAAGGAAGCCGCCGGCTATCGCGGGATCAACTATCTCACGATCGTTGCCAAAAAGAATTTCGGCTATTACGATAACAAGGAGATCACCCATAACAACCGCAGCTTCGACTACGTGATCGATTCCACCGAGGAGCTGGCGCGTCTTCTGGAATACGCCGTTTCTCTGACCGAAGATCTCAATGAATCCACCATCAACTTCGTTTACAGGATTTCCCTGATGGATTTCGCCGCCGCCTGCCGCGCCGCCCAACAGACCCTGCGCTTCCGCGGTATCACCATCGACTGCGACATTACCTACTACGGCTCAGGCTACAACTCCGTATACAAGCTCGTCTTCAAGTCGTAACAAAAAACACCTCAAAAAAGCCCTATTCTCCGTCTTGTGAGAATAGGGTTTTTTCAAGGTGTTGTGTGTGATGAAAGGTATTATGTTCTGACGATCTGGAATTTCATGGCGGTACGCGATTCCTCGCCTACCTCAACCTGCGTGAACGTGGGGACGCACGCAATGGAGATTCCGTCATCGGTCAAGAAAACACCGGCAACCGCGATCGATTTGACCGCTTGGTTGACCGAGCCCGCTCCGATAGCCTGCAGCTCTACGTCCTTGCCTTCACGAAGAAGACCGGCAATCGCGCCTGCTACCATGTTGGGATTGGATTTGGCGGAAACTTTGAGCAGTTCCATACTACACACCTCGCAATTTACAAGCATATGGCTTGCGTAAGAGTCGCCGCATCATGACATTTTGATTCCACAACCAAAGAAGCGTGGGAATCAAAATGTGTCCGTTCGCTGATTCAGCAACAAATCAAATGTCACTCCTGTGGCGTATTACTATTATAAAACAAAAAATTTGAAAATGCAAGTGGTTTAGGAAAAATTCACTCTTTTCACCAACTCAATTTTAGAATTTTGTTGATTATAAACAAAAATAACGCTATTCATGGTAATTTCTCCTACCGCAAGCTCAAATCTTTGGGGCATTCCGGTACGCAATTTGCGGATGATCGGCTCATATTTGACACCGAGCGCCGAGTTCTGCACCCCGCACATACCGAGATCGGTGATAAATGCCGAGCCACCGGGAAGGATGCGCTCGTCCGCCGTCTGCACGTGGGTATGCGTGCCGCAGATGATATCCACCCTGCCGTCGAAATAGTGCGCGAGGGCTGCTTTTTCGCTGGTCGCCTCGGCATGGATGTCAAGAACGGCAATATCATACTCGCCCTTGTTCTTGGCAAGAATGCTGTCGATCGCGTCAAAGGGAGAGGAGAGCGATTCATCCATATACACAAGACCCTGCACGTTCATGACCAGAACACGGCAGCCGTCGGCATCGACGATCACCCAGCCGTGACCGGGGTTGGTCGAAGGATAGTTTGCGGGACGGAGCAGATAGCGGCAATCGTCAAGGAAGGGATAGATCCCGCTCTTCTGCCAGATGTGATTGCCGCTCGTGATCACGTCAACGCCCGACTGCAACAACAGCTTGGCGGTCGCCTCCATCAAGCCGTTTCCGAGATCGGCGTTTTCGCCGTTGGCAACCACTAAAGAGATCGCGTATTCCTTGCGGATCTTCCAGAGATTTTTCGTGACGAATTCCACAGCCTGCGGGCCGACGATATCGCCGATACATAAAATATTCATAAAAACCTGTCTTACCTTTCCAAGGGTAGTATAAAGGGGCTGTCCATGATGGCAGCCCCTGATTCATATAATAAAATTCCCAAAGGAATGATCCTTTTCACAAGTGAATGTATCTTTATTATATGTGAACGGCGGGTGACCCCGTCAGCGTTTACTTGGCGTAATCGACTACGCGGCTTTCACGAACCACGTGAACCTTGATCTGACCGGGATATTTCAGCTCGGATTCGATCTTCTTCACGATATCGTGCGCGATGGACAGCATATCCTGATCACTGACCATATCGGGCTTGACAAGAATACGGATCTCACGGCCTGCCTGGATGGCAAACGAGCTTTCCACGCCCTGGAAGCCGTTGGCGATCTCTTCAAGCTTCTGCAAGCGCTTGATATAGTTTTCAAGATTCTCACGTCTTGCGCCGGGACGGGCAGCCGAAATAGCATCTGCCGCCTTGACGATCAGCGCGATCACAGTCTTGGGCTCGACGTCACCGTGATGTGCCTCAATGGCATGAATGACGTCATGGCTTTCTTTGAACTTCTTGGCTACGTCTACGCCGATGTGGACGTGCGAGCCTTCGGTTTCATGAGTCAATGCCTTACCGATATCGTGGAGAAGACCCGCGCGCTTGGCAACGGTAGCGTTGACACCAAGCTCATCGGCAAGCATACCGGCAAGAAGCGATACCTCGATCGAGTGATCGAGTACGTTCTGACCGTAACTCGTGCGGTAACGGAGTCTGCCGAGCAGACGGACAAGGTCGGCGGGAATACCGTGGATACCGGTTTCAAAGGTAGCTCTGTCGCCTGCCTGCTTGATGGACAATTCGACTTCCTTCTTCGCCTTTTCGACCATTTCCTCAATTCTGGTGGGATGGATTCTGCCGTCGGCAATGAGCTTTTCAAGAGCAAGTCTTGCAATCTCACGGCGAACGGGATCAAAGCTCGACAGGGTAATGGCTTCGGGGGTATCGTCGATGATGAGATCGACACCCGTAAGCTGCTCGACCGTGCGGATATTACGTCCTTCACGACCGATGATGCGGCCCTTCATGTCATCGTTGGGCAGCGGTACGACCGAAACGGTAGCATCCGATACGTGATCGGAAGCAAGGCGGGCAATGGCAAGGGACATGATGTTCTTTGCCTTGTCGTCGGCATCCTCCTTGAGCGCGCGTTCGATCTCAAGAAGACGCTCGGCAGCATCGTGACGTGCCTCTTCCTCGATCTCGGCAACGATCTCGGCTTTCGCCTGCGCGACGGTATAGCCGGCAATGGCTTCGAGCTTCTGAAGTCTCTCGTTTTTGAGATTTTCGAGATCCTGACGGATACGATCGTTTTCCTTGAGCTTGCGTTCGAGCTGCTGTTCCTTGTGTTCGAGCTGTTCGAGCTTTTTGTCAAACTGCTCTTCACGCGCGACACAGCGGTTTTCAAGACGGGTCAGCTCGGCACGGCGGTCTCTGACTTCTTTTTCAAATTCACGGTTCTGGCGGACGATCTCTTCCTTAGCTTCAAGAAGCGCTTCCTTTTTCAGGGTCTCAGCGGCTCTGCCGCCTTCCTCGCGGATCTTGGCAGCTTCCATCTCTGCCGAACCGATCTCCGCCTCCGCGATCTTCTTACGGTACTGAATACCGCCGAAAAAGCCCACCACGGCGCCGATGATCAGTGTGATCACAGCGGCAACCAGGGGCACGATGATCGCGCCTGCGGACAATACAATGGGATAGACCATATTACACCTCCTTAATGTTGAATATGTCTTCGGTGTTTGTTTACGTATATGATAGCAAGCCGATAGATAGATTACGGCATATTACCACAATTGTTATTGTAAACGAGATTTTCGCTTTTGTCAAGAGTACACAAAAGATTTTTTCGATATTTTTTATATTTTCCAAAAAAGAAGAACTTTTCGGGCATGGATACTCATACATATACCTCATACCGCTTCAAGCTTTTCGGGAGAATTTTATGTCTGAACACCCCTTCACCTATGTCGCCCTTTGCAGGGCGCTTGACTGTCTTTCCGCCACCCATCCCTTCATCCGCAAAAGTGTCCTCGGCAAAAGTCTTTTCAAGACCCCCATTCCCGCCCTTGTCATCGGATGCGGCAGAAAAAAGACGGTCTATGTCGGCTGTCATCACGGCAGTGAATATCTGACCGCCTTTTTGCTTCTCAGCTTTGCCGAGGAGCTGGCAAAAAGCGTCGATGCGGGGATACGCCGCTTTTCGCTCGACACGAGAACGCTCATCGAGTGCCGTACCGCCGTCATCATTCCCTGTCTGAATCCCGACGGCATGCGCCTTGCCTGTGAGGGTGCTGACGCATTCCCGGACCATACGGCGGCGCTTACTGCCCTCAACCAAAACAGCCGTGATTTCAGCCGCTGGCAGGCAAACGGCAGAGGAGTCGATCTCAATCACAATTACGATTTTGGCTTTTTCGATTATAAGGCACTTGAAAAACAGCACGGGATCCGTGCGGGTGCGACGAGATTTGCGGGTGAATACCCCGAAAGCGAGCCAGAGACCCGTGCGCTTGCCTCTTATCTCCGAAAAGAGCTTCGGGATCTTTCCGCCGTCTTGTCCTTTCATTCCCAGGGCGAGGTGATCTATTATCACGATACCCCGATCACCCGTCGTGGTGCGCGGTTTTTACGGGATTTCACGGGCTATTCCGCCGAGCATGCCGAGGGTCTTTCGGCATACGGCGGACTTACGGACTATCTTCACAGCCTGAAGGTCCCCGCCTATACCCTCGAGATCGGCAAGGGAGAAAATCCCCTCCCAAGCTCTCTTTTTCCTTATCTCTATGCCTCTTTACGCGAAGCTCTTTTCCGTTCGCTCTCCTTTTTTTGACAAAATATATCGATCGTTTGCACGAAAAACAAAAAATTTCCAAAAACTCTCTTGCGAAATCGATAAATTGTGCTATAATAGATTTACGAAAATACCCTACCCCTAAGGAGAATCTTATGTTTTTTAGCTACAAGAAGTTATGGAAGCTTCTGATCGGCCGTGAAATGAAGAAAAAGGATCTCTGCGCAAAAGCCGGCATCAGTACTGCCACGATCGCCAAAATGGTAAAAGGCGAAAGCATCACCACCGACTCCCTGTTAAAGATCTGCGTCGCACTCGACTGCGATGTTTCCGATATTATGGAATTGACCAGAATCGCTCCCGAAAAATGAATCCCTCTTCGTGAGACCGGAAGGAAGATTATGAAAAAACAACTCCTCGGCAAAAATGTCCTTGCGGCATTTGAAGAGCGCCTGCACCTGATCTTTCGGGATTTTGACAATATCCTCGTCTCGTTTTCGGGCGGTAAGGACTCCGGTCTTTTACTCGAAATGACGCTCGCCTTCAGAAAACGCTATTATCCCGAAAAGACCGTCGGTGTCTTTCACCAGGATTTTGAGGCACAGTATACCGTCACCACCGAATACGTCGAGCGGGTCTTTCACCGCATCGAGCATGAGGTCGAGCCGTACTGGGTCTGTCTTCCCATGGCAACACGGACCGCGCTTTCCAATTACGAAATGTATTGGTATCCCTGGGACGATACCAAAAAGGATCTCTGGGTGCGCCCTCTCCCGAACAAGCCCTACGTCATCACGCTTGACAACAATCCCATCTCGACCTACCGTTACAAAATGCATCAGGAGGATCTCGCCAAGCAGTTTTGCCGATGGTATCGCATGAGCCACGGCGATAAGAAGACGGTTTGTCTGCTCGGCATCCGCGCTGACGAATCTCTGCAGCGATACAGCGGATTTCTCAACAAGAAATACGGCTATCGCGGGGAATGCTGGATGTCGCGCCAGTTCAGAAATGTCTGGGCGGCGTCTCCGATGTACGACTGGTCGGTCTCCGACGTCTTTCACGCCTATGCTGAGTTCGGCTATGACTATAACAAGCTCTATGATCTTTATCATATGGCGGGACTCAAGCCCGATCAGATGCGTGTGGCATCCCCCTTCAACGATTATGCCAAGGACAGCCTGAATCTATACCGTGTGATCGATCCCGCCATCTGGACAAAGCTTGTCGGCAGGGTCAACGGCGCCAATTTCGGCGCGATCTACGGCAAGACCAAGGCACTCGGCTACCGCAACCTGACCTTGCCCGAGGGACACACCTGGGAATCCTATACCCAATTTTTGTTAAGCACCCTGCCCGACCGCATCCGAGCCGCCTATACCGCCAAGTTTCAGACCTCGATCGACTTCTGGCATACCACAGGCGGCGGCCTTGAGGACAGCGTCATCGAGGAGCTGATCGCCAAGGGCTACCGCATCCGTAAAAACGGCGTTTCCAATTACACCGTACTCAAATACACCCGTGTGGTCTTCGAGGGAAAGATCCCCGACCACACCGATGACATCCGTTCCACCAAAGACATTCCGTCATGGAAGCGCATGTGTTACTGCATTCTGAGAAACGACCACAACTGTCGCTTCATGGGCTTCGGTCTGACACGCGAACAGCAACGGCGCGTCGATCATCTACGCGATAAATACCGCATGATCGGGACCGATTAACACTTATCCAATGCACAAGGAGACACCCATGTCCTTCAAAAGCCCCGTTTATCAGATCCTGTCAGTTCCGATCGAGAAGATTGAGCCAAACACCTATAACCCCAATGCCGTCGCCCCTCCCGAAATGAAGCTGCTCTATGACAGCATCAAGGAGGACGGCTACACCATGCCCATCGTCTGCTACCATGACGGCGAGCGTGACCGCTACATCATCGTCGACGGCTTCCACCGATACCGCGTCATGCTGGAGCATCGCGATATTTACGAGCGCGAGGGCGGTATGCTCCCCGTTTCGGTCATTGATAAGCCCCTTGACCACCGTATGGCAAGCACCATCCGCCATAACCGTGCCCGCGGCTCACATGACGTCGACCTCATGAGCAATATCATCAAGGAGCTTCACGAGCTTGGCAGATCGGATGACTGGATCTCCAAGCACCTCGGTATGGACCGGGATGAGATCCTGCGCCTCAAACAGCTTACGGGTCTGATGTCGCTCTTCCGCGACGTCGATTTCGGGGAAGCATGGCAACCCGTCGAGGACACCACCTATGACCTCGACTTTCTCGACTCCCTCGACACCCCCGAAGACGACACCGCCGACACCCCAACCGAAACGCCCCTCCTCGTGTGAGAAAGAATTCACGTTTCTCCCCAATCACATACAACTCAAGACCGCAAGGCATGATCCTTGCGGTCTTGTTTATTATGTCATCTTGACGATTCTTTTTGTTTCATTTGTTTACACGAAAAGGTTTAATCAAAACATTATCTATTTTGTTATAATATTTACCTATATTGCTTATTTACATTTTTAGTATTGACTTGTGTATTTAGTGGCGTTAGGATATTCTTAGAAGTATTTTTTTATACTTCAAACGATAACAGGAGGACTTATTATGAAACGGATCACCTTTACACTCACCCTGATGCTCGTCATCATCACAATTCTTACCTCATGCAGCACTGTCGTCCCGTCAAACAACGCGGATGAAACACTGTCAACCGCCCCGGATTCCTCTTCATGCACCTCGGTGTCCGCCACACTTTCTCCCATAACCTCTTCCCCCGAAAATGCCGACGCCATACCGCCTGTCACGACTCATCCTGTTATGACAACCACCCTCGAAGCAACCGTTACTCTCGCACCGATTACAACCGCACCTGCCCCAATCACAACCGTGCCTTCGGACAGCACCCCGCCCACGCCCCGTGAAGCTAAAACGCGCACCGTCTATTTGAATGACCGAAAATTCGGCGAAATAACCGCTGAAATCGTCTTGAAAGAAACTGATGCGATGCTCAATCTTCCCTCTCCTACCCATCCGGGCTACACCTTCCTTGGTTGGTATACCAAATCGAGCGGCGGTGAATTGGTGGACTACATCCCCAAAAACACTACTGAGGACTATGTTCTCTTTGCTCACTGGGATATCATACCCTATACGATCACCTATTTGGATGCCCCCGCGCACACCAATGTCAAGACCTATACCGTCGAAGATGAGATCATCCTGAGCGATCCCGAATGGAGCGGCTTGCAATTCGTCGGTTGGCACGATCCCTCGGGCACACTCACCGTGGAAAACAACAGCACTCTTAAGAAAACCGTGAAGATCCCAAAGGGAAGTGTGGGAAATATCACCCTGACCGCAACCTGGAAGCGTCTTCGTAACACCGCAAGCAACCCTTCAACCCCCTCCAATCTTCTTACCGAATATGACGAAGCGGAAAATCTCTATTATTTCATCTATAATATCGGATCGCTTGAGCACGTCGTTCTGGAAGATATTTATATCGGCGGAAGCAACCTTAAATACAATTCCAAAGCAGGAGATCTGGTTTTCAACCTAACGGAAACCGTTGCCGTGGAAGACGCCGTTGCGCGTTCCATCGCACACACCGTAACCGATTCGTTCCTGACACGCTCCGAATGGAAGGATACCCGCACTACGTTCAAAAACGAGATGAAGACAAACAGCGCAAGTCTCTCACTCGGTGTCGAAAAAGAATTTGTCAAAATGATCAACGGAAAACTCAGCGGTACTGTTTCCGGCTCCAAGACCGATGAAAGCGGCTGGAAGCACGAAACCGTGACGGTAAACGGCACGGAAGACGGCTCTGCCGTCTCCGACGAGTTTGCGTCCACCATATCTTACAAAAGCTCTCTGACAAATTCGGTCACCACAACCATTACGATCTCCAAGGATATGCCCGAAGGCTATTACAGTTATGTTCATGCGGGCAATATCCGTGTGTATGCGGTTGTAACGTATGATCCCGAGAACGGATATTATTATCTCAACACCTTCAGCGTTCTCGACAATATGCATCAGATGCTCCTGTATTACCGCAACGAGGCTGAATTGAATTCCCAGACCTGTGAAGCGCTTTCCTTCACGATTCCCGTCGAAGCGATCAGACAGCATGTCGAATCGTCTTATCAGGTACACTATGATGCCAACGGCGGCAACGGTCTCATGCCGATCTCCGTGATGAAGAGTGGCGCCGAGCAGACGCTCAGTGCCAACACCTTCACCAAGGAGGGCTACACCTTCTCCGGATGGAGTTTTCTCACTGATGATACCGTCAACATGTATCAGGATCAGGAAGACGTCAAGGATATCGCGCCCAAGGGAGGCGTGGTAACGCTCTTTGCCGTATGGTCTCCCAACTGTTATACCGTAACGTACAACGCCAACAAGCCCGTGCAGGCAAGCGGTGCGGTAGAAGGACTTCCTCAACAAGCCGTATGGACGTATGATGCTTCAGAACGGCTCGCTCATGCGCCTACACTCACCGGCTGGACGTTTGGCGGCTGGTACCTTGACAAAGCCTGCACCGTCAAGGCAGGAAACGCGAACAACATATTGGTCGCTCCCAATTACAGCAGTATGGCAAATTCCGCCTCTACCGTACTTTATGCCAAGTGGACTCCCAATACTTACTCTGTCAGCTACCACGCCAACGGTGGCAGCGGTTCGATGGCATCGTCCATATACACCTACGATTCCGCCAAAGCTCTCTCCCCGAACGGATTCAGCCGTCACGGATGGCTCTTCCTCGGATGGAGTACCAGCCCGAATGCCACCTCAGCAACTTACACCGATCAGCAGTCGGTGAAAAACCTCGCTACCGGCGGATCGGTCACGCTTTACGCCGTATGGCGGATTCAGACCACCTTCTACAAAACGTTCAGCGGCAGTTTAGAGATCACCGATGACTCCGCCATGCAGATTACAGTCTCGCTGGATGATCTTGACGTCAACTCACTGATGGCTCAGGGCTACCTTTTCACCGTCACTGTCAGTTTCCACATCAAGGAGCTTGACAAAGGATATCAGGGCATCGCGATCTACACCTCCCCCATTTCCTCGGGCTTCTGGAATATTCAGACCGATGATAACTATAAGATCTACGCTAGCGGAGAGATCGAGCTTGGAGGCGGCGAGAAAACGTCGGGTTATCATACGCTGACGACCGGAACCTTCTCCGCTTCGCACTACCTGTACAATCACCATTCCCTTTATCTGGTATTTGGCGGCATGGGTAATTTTGAAGATGACTGGGAGCTTTCCGAGCTGTCGGTCACGGTAAATTTCACCAAATAAATCTTCTACCCTTTCCGGACGCCCTTGACCGTATCACCTTTTTCCTCACAAACCCAAAAACCCCGACCGAAATCGGCTTTGTGCCGATTCGGTCGGGGTTTTATTCGGTTGGTGACGAAGTCAAGCGCATCAATAGGCAACTGCCCAGAGGACCATGGTCTTGGCGGGCTTGCCGCAGCAGACACAGGTATCGCTGATGGTTTCCTGATCAAAGGGGATACAGCGCGAGCCGACGCCGGTCAGCTCCTTCACCTTATCCTCGCAGGCTTCCTCGCCGCACCACATGGCTTTCACGAAGCCGTCGCCGTTCCGGGCGAGAGCCTCCTTGATCTCATCGGTGGTCTTGCAGCGGTAGGTACGCTTCTCGCGGTTGGCAAGAGCCTTTTCGTAAATGCCCTGACGGACAGCCTCAAGGCGCTCGGCAACTGCCTCTTCGAGATTGTCAAGCGAAACGAATACTTTTTCACGGTTGTGACGGGTGACAAGCACACACTGATTGCCCTCGATATCGCGGGGGCCGATCTCCAGGCGCACCGGAACGCCCTTCATTTCATATTCGGCATACTTCCAGCCGGGCGACTGATCGCGGTCATCAAGCTTCACGCGGAAATTCTTCGCAAGGCGGTCACGAAGCTCGCGTGCCTTGTCGAGAACACCTTCCTTGTGCTGTGCCACGGGGATAATGACGATCTGCGTGGGCGCGACGGCGGGGGGAAGCACAAGACCGTTGTTGTCGCCGTGCGTCATGATGATGCCGCCGATCATACGGGTGGTACAGCCCCAGGAGGTCTGGAAGGGATGCGCAACCTTGTTGTTCTTGTCGGTATAGGTGATGTCAAACGCCTTGGCAAAGCCGTCGCCGAAGAAATGCGAGGTTGCCGCCTGCAGAGCTTTACCGTCATGCATCAGCGCTTCGATGCAGTAGGTGTCTTCGGCGCCCGCAAACTTGTCGGAGGGCGTCTTCTTGCCGCGTACCACGGGGATCGCAAGCTCATGCTCGTGGAAATCGGCATATACGTTCAGCATCTGTTCGGTCTCAGCCACCGCTTCCTCATAGGTTGCGTGCAGGGTGTGACCCTCCTGCCAGAGGAACTCACGGCTTCTGAGGAAGGGACGGGTGGTCTTTTCCCAACGGACGACCGAGCACCACTGATTATACAGCTTGGGAAGATCGCGATAGCTCTTGACAACGTTGGCGAAATGCTCGCAGAAGAGCGTTTCCGAGGTGGGACGAACGCAAAGGCGCTCGGTGAGAGGCTCACTGCCGCCGTGCGTGACCCAGGCAACCTCGGGAGCGAAGCCCGCCACGTGATCCTTCTCCTTGTTGAGAAGGCTTTCGGGAATGAACATCGGCATATACACGTTTTCGTGTCCCGTCGACTTGAACTTCGCGTCGAGAATGCCCTGAATGTTCTCCCAGATGGCATAGCCGTAGGGACGAAGGATCATACAACCCTTGACCGAGGAATAATCGATCAGCTCTGCCTTTTTACAAATATCCGTATACCACTGCGCAAAATCCTCATCCATCGAGGTGATCGCAGCTACCATTTTTTCTGCCATATCTGAAACTCCTTACCTTATTTTGCCATGGAGGTGATGATCTCAAGCCCCTTGCCCGAAACCGTTGCCTCAAGTCCACGGGGGAGAAGAATGCTCTCGCCCTTTCTGATCGGAACGCCGCCGACCGTACCCTCGCCCGAAAGCGCGAGAATATGCACAAACGAGCTGTCTGCCGAAAGCGTGATATCGCCGTCCAAAACGAAGCGGTCTACCTTGAAATAACGGCAGTTCGCAAGAGCGTTGTCATCCTTGCCGTCCTCATAGCGGATGGCGTTGATCTCGTCCTCGGTATAATCGACGATGACGTCAAGCGCCTTGTCCACGTGCAATTCACGGAGCTTACCGTCCTTGCCGCGGCGCATGTAATCGTAAACGCGGTAGGTCACGTTCGAGCTTTGCTGGATCTCCGCGATGAGAATGCCCGCGCCAATGGCGTGAACCAGTCCCGAGGGGATGAAGAAAACGTCGCCCTTCTTCACGTCGACCGCGTTCATATACCTTTCCAGCGTTCCGTCTGCAACTGCCGCGCGGAAGCTGTCCTTGTCATAATCCTTCAGACCGTAAACGAGCTTGGCACCCGGCTCAGCATCGACGATGTACCACATTTCGGTCTTACCGTATTCGCCTTCCTTTTCTCTTGCGTAGGTGTCATCGGGATGCACCTGGATCGACAGCTTATCGCACGCGTCGATCAGCTTGATGAGAAGCGGGAAGCCGTTTGCCTCCTCACCGAGATACTCACCGAGCGTCATGCCCGCGTATTCGCCGTTTTCGATCACGTTCATACCATCGTGACGGACGGTCAGCTCCCACGATTCGGCGATCTTGTCAAGGTCAGCCACCTTGCCGTATTCACTCTTGAGACGGTTGCCGCCCCAGATGATCTCCTTGCATACCGCGGTAAGCTTCAAAGGATAACGGTTTCTTTCCATAACTCTGCCTCCATATTGAAATCATTCTTTTTCATCATAAAAGTATATCACAAAAAAGCGAGGTTGTAAAGAGATTTTCTTCGATTTTCAGCAAAAAAACAGAGCCATGCCAACGCATCGCTCTGTTCAATCCTCGGTATCGCCGTCGCTGACGGCAGGTGTTACCGTAATCGCGCCGAGGCTCTGATAGGTATCCTTTTCATAGGACATGATCTTGAAGGTCATCCCCTTTGTATCACGCCCGGGATGAAGCGCGACCGTGGGGAGATACTCGCCGGGTCTGACAAGACCGCTCTCTCCGAGAATATTGCCCCGCCGATCGTAGATCCTCAGCTTCAGCCAGACGGTATTGTCCGACGGATTCGTCAGAAACACCGTTGCCCTGCCCGCCTTCACCTCAACCTTGCCGCAGATCCCCACACGGTACGCCATGCCTTCTCGTTCAAGAATGCGGTATCCGAGTCCCTCGGGAACGGACGGCGTGCCGATCAGGGCTTCCCCGTCAAAGGCAGGGGGCACGAATGCCCCCTGTATCTGACGGGGCGGCAGACAAAGTACTGCCACCATAACGGTGAGAGCGGCGAAGGTCAGAGCGCACAAAACAATAAACGCTCTCTTTGACCGCTTCATCAGGACATTACTGATTGACGATCGTCAACGTAACGGTACCGAGCGTGCCGTTTGCGGTGATCTTACCGGCGGTAACGTTGAAATACGCGGTAACCGAAGGCGCATTCTCATAGGTCGTGCCGACAGCAGTCGCAAGCGCCATTACGCCGTCATTGGCAGTACCGACAGTCTCGGTAAATGCGCCCTCAATGTTCGTGCCTTCTGCCTTGGTGAAGGTGAGTGTTGCTTCTACAGGGGTGTTGGAGTGGTTGGTGACCGTGATCTTGTTGGCATCGGCAGCACAGGTCCAGTATGCGTCTACCACGTCGTCATACTTATGCGTCTTATCGTTCCACTTGCCTTCGTCGGTGTCCTGATAGGTGAAGCTCATCGAACCCCAGGCAACGTCAACCGAAATGACCTCGGCAGCCGTCGTACCGGTGACGTAAGTACCGTTGACCGTCACCTGCGCGTTACCATTGTTCGTGCTGATATCGGCAGCAAACGCGGGGATAGCAGAGCTGATGAGAAGAATTGCTGTGAGTGTGAGAATGACGAAAATCTTTTTCATAACGATTTTCTCCTTTTAAAATAGATTTTTTATATCGTTGCCGGGTGGCAAAAATATCAGGAAATGCTGTCGACCACCGTCAGCGTCAGAGCGCCGCGGGTGTCGATCATGGCTTTTTCTCCGCTCTCGGGATGGTAGCAGTAGATGATAAGCTCCGCTTCGTATCCTCCGGGAACGAGCTTCTGCTCCACACCCTCGAGAAGAGGCAGTTCGGTCACCATATTGCCCGGGGTAATCAGACCCGAGCGAAGGATCACCGTCTCGCCGACCGTCACGGCGATCGCCACGTTCTGATTCGAGCGCGAGGGATTGGCATAGTACAGATGCGCCGTTTTGTCAGAAAGGCTGATCGTGACCTCGGCGGCATAGGTGATATTGACCGCGCCTCCCCCTTCGGGGGTCTCGATCGTACCGCCGCCGTCATCGGGAATGGGCTTCATATGGCTGTCGGTATCCCGGGGCGGATAATCGGGCGGTAATACCGTCTGCTTGCGGAAAAAGAGCGCCCACACCGTCACGAGAAGGACAAGTACCAGCAGAACGCTGAGCAAAACGATCGCGGCGGTCAGTTTCTTTTGGTTATTCATGGTATCCTACAGTCTCCGTTTTCTTGATAATCGTAATCACAATACTGCCCATTTCGGACTCTGAAAAGTCCCCCTCGGGCGTTCCGATCGGACAGGCACGTACCGTCAGCGCTTCGCCGATCGCAAGCTCCTCTTCGCTCACGGAGGTCAGCTCCTTGAAAAAGCGCATATCGATCGCCTCAAAGCCTGCCTTCGCCCTGTAATCAAGGTGAACCGTGATCGGCACGTTACTGCCGTTCGTCACAGTCAGACTGCCGCCGCCCGCGGGCGCTTGCCAGCTTCCGTTTTCATATTGATGCGTCTTGTCATTCCATACGCCTTCATGATAGGTAAAGGACATATCGGTAAATGCCACGTCCACCGAGATCACGGTGCGGTCGATCGTGAAGGTTACCGTTCGGATATCGCCGCCCGTATCGGTGATCACAAGGGTATAGTCTCCGTCGGACACCACCGTGCCGCCGCTCTGAAAGGGTGCGCCGTTCAGAAGCGCCGTTCCCTCGTTGAAGGTGACCGTCACGTTATCGCGATAGCATCCCTTGTCGGTAACACCCGCGATCAATACGCGGTTCTCGGCTTGTCGGGTGATCCTGTCATTGATCTTGACCTGAAGAAGCTTGCAAAGCTCATCGGTATCATGGGCTTGTCCTTTCAGCTTAAGGCGCAGAGAAAACAGCGCGCCCGAATGGGATAGGGGCATGCCCGAAGCGATCGCGACCTTGAATTTATCCCCCGACTGATTTGCCGTGTACATGGCGTTCTCAAGGCACTCGGCGGGGTTCACTAAGGAGGCGGACTCCACCAGATGGGGATTCAGACGAAGATTCAGATTGATGCCGAGCGCGTCGGTAAAGCTCAGCGGGATGGGGATCTCCACCGTCAGCGCCTCGCCATCAAGAATGACGGCGTCAGCGAGCGTGAAGATCCCATCCTCACTTTCGGCATGGGCATCTACCGTGAAGAGAGTCAAAAGCAGCGCAAAACAGAGAAACAGAGGTAAAATCTTTGACTTCATATGCTCTCCTCGGTTTATTGTTCTTAATCCATTTCCTCAACGGGGTCAGCCGTCCAGTCGCCGGTCACGTCGCCGAGAAGAATACCCGTGAAGTTAACGTCGGTCTTGTCCGCCGTGAGAGAAAGCACTGCCGTTCCGACAAATGCCCACTCCTCGCCCGAACCGGGGAATTCGCCCTCGATCATACCGACGCTCTTCTGCAGGATGTAGGAAGCATCGTGAGGCGTTACCATGCCGTCGCCGTCAACGTCGGCGGCGATCAGCTGCATTTCGCTGAAGGACGAGGATTCCTCGACCACGTCGGAAAGGATCATCGAAGCGTCCATCGCGGTAATGGCGTTGTTGACGTAACCGCTGTGCGATACGGTGATCACCACGTGACTTGTGGTAACGCCCGTAAAGGCATAACAGCCGTTTTCGTCGGTATAGGTGGACATGCCGTTGTTCAGCGTGACCTTGACGCCCGCAATACCCTGAGCGCCCTTGTAATAGGTGATCTTACCGCTGAAGCTGAAGTTCGGAAGGATCTCAAGCGAGCAGTCGATCAGCGTCTCGACAGGGATGGCGTTCATGGTTGCCGAGGTCATCGTAATACCCGTGCTGATCGGATCGACCGTGTTGTTGGGTGTCAGGACCAGATAGCCGATCGGCTCGGAAAGGTCGATCGCCGTCGTCGAGGAGATCGCCACCTTGACCACACCCGCCGAGGTCACGTTGTAGGTTGCGTAAGCGGAGCCGAGAGCGGCTGCCTTTTCAAACTTGACACTGCTGAAAAGACTTCTGTCAAGCTTCAGATTCAGCATGACCGAAATGATGTCACCCTCCGCGCTGAGATGGATGGGCAGACGGATCGCCTCTCTTGCCTTGGCGTCTCCCGGCGAGGTGATCTGCGCTTCGCTGTTTCGGTCGGTGAAGGTGATCGCGTTGGTCAGACGCGCCGAACGGTCGCCGTCAACCAGCTTGACGTCGCATCTGCCGTGATTGCCCGTGGGAACCGTAAAGCTGATCTGCGTGGGGGAAATATAGGTGTATGCCACCGTCTTGCCGCCCACCGTCAGCGTCATGGTATCGCTGAAGTTGACACCCGTGACCGTGGCGGTAATGCCGCTTGCGATCTCGTCGGTATAGATCTTGGAGGGGGATACCGCGTAAATGCCGAGCGAATTGTCAACCGTCACACGGATGGGCGATGCCGCCGAGCCGTCACGGACAACGCTTGTGCCGTCAGAGACCTCAAGATAGTATTCAAGACCCGCGGGTGTCAGATAGGTCGCGGCGATCACGCCGTAATACTTGCTGCCCTCGGTGTTCGAAAGCAAGAGCGTGTTCCAAGCGGAAGTGCCCTTCACACGGTAGAAGATCTTCACGTACGCCACACCGATATTATCGGTAGCGGTTACGGTAAAGGAAAGCGCCTCGCCCGCGTTTCCGTGGGTCACACGGGAATGTGCGACAACGGGCTTCACGTTGTCGATCGGGGTTGCCGACGCGATATTCGAGGGCGTCGACTCCACAAGGTCGGTGCCCATGACCGTGAAATAGTAGAAGTATTCCTTGCCGGGCTCAACGTTGGTGTCGGTGAATTCACGGATCGTGCCGGGAATGAGACGGGTGTTGAGCTTTGTAAATGTTCCGTCAGCCTTGTCGGAGCGGTATACGTTGAAGCCCGCGAGGGTATCGTAATCATCCTGTGTCCAGGAAAGCTCAACCTTGTTCTCGCCGCCCACCGCCTGCATCGTCAATGCCTCTGCATTCGTGCGGCTGACCTCAAAAGCAAAGCGCGCTTCATCGGTACCCGTCTTCAGCCATGCGTCATCAGCGGCAACGGCATCCTTCACGCGGAAGAATTCCATACCCGCGTCGATCACGCCCTTCAGGGTGAAATCGGCAACCCATTCTCTGGGTGACACGAAATCACCGTCGAGATAATAGCCGGTATACGGCTCAGCAGGTCCGTAGGAGACCGTCGGCTGAACCGAGGTATCCATATCACGGTTAAACTTGACGTGAACCGTCACATCCTGACCGAATCCCACCGAAGTCAAACGGTTGCCTTCGGTATCGGTCAGATAGATCTCGGTCACAAAGGGATAAATATTCTCAAGCTCAGGGGATTCAAGGGTGAGAATAGGATCGGTGACGATGTCAGCATAGCCTGCCAAGGTATCGCCGTCGCTGACGATAGACCGTATCAGCGTATCGTTGGTCGTACCGTAATAATTGCTTTGAGCAAGGAGAAATACCACACGACTCTTTACAGACGGACCGATTTTATGCCACTTTGCGGTATCGGTTTCATAAAAGCTGTTTAACAGCGCGCTTCCGGTAATCAGATTCCAGTTTCCAATGGGGGAAAGGTCATAGCACTGACTGATTGCCGCATAGAATTCCTGATTCGTAAAATTAGCAAGTATTGTTTCGTCAGAAGTACTCTCCGGAAACTCGAAAAGCAAATGATCCTCAAAGGTATCAAGTTCAAGCTCTGTTATATCACCAATTCCTCCGAATGGCATATAATGCTTTATAACAAAAGAATCCTTTGATTTAACATCGTAGTTATACTCTCTTTGGGAGCCATCCGCCAGAACGTACGTTGTACTGCCGGCGGGTAAATATTGGCCAAGACTTATGTACATATCCGTATTATCGTTAGCCTTAAAATACGCCTTCAAAAGAGTATTGATCGCCTGATTTTCAGCGTCATCGTTCGGGCTTGCCAGATAGCCTCCTCTCGCCTCAGCCAACGCAGAAGCAACGCTGAATTTGAATAAACCTCCTTGATCGCTGACGAAAGAAGAACCAAGTGTTTGACAATTCCAACTGCTTGCGAAGAACGAAGAAGCCTCATTTTTTACAAGAACATATTTACTGCCGTTATATGTTCCTACAACGGAAATGCTTGCGTCCGGTACCTTAAGATAAATCTGCGGAATAGCGCTACACGTCATAAACGAAGCACCTTCCTTAACAAAGGTGTTTGTGCCCGTCACAACACAGTTTTCAAGCTTTATTTGGCACTGATCACTCTTTTGAATTTTAGCAATCCTGTTAAAAATACAATTCTTGTACGTTCCCTCCAGGTAAGAAAAATAATTATTGGTCATAACCGAATCGGAAATCTCAAATGCTTTCAGTTCTGCGCCATAAGATTTCGATTCACTGATACTGCCGTACGATAACGTTCTGTAATACACATTTTTGGAGTTCTGAGTGACAGATAAATGGTCTCCCTTGGAAATATCCAATCTTGGGTTAAGGATCTTCGCATATGAGATCTCGGTTCTGCCGAGCGCACGTGAATCAACGTGAAAGATATGCTGTATATCATCTATGATCTCGACTCCGTAATTCTGGAATGCCGGGGATGGGAACATGTCAACGGGGGCTTCCTCGGTACCGTTGATCCGGAAATCACCGTCGACTTCGATGTAAGCGATCGTCGTTTTATCAAAATCGGATGGCCAGAACTGGATCTGCGTGCCGGGTTCAACCGTTACCGTCACGCCCTCGGGGATATACACGGAGCTTTCGACGATCCAGTAATGATCCTTTGTCAGCGTCATATCCTCATTGATCGTACCGTAAAGACTCTTGCCGCGCTGAACGTAGAAGGTCATTTCATAACCGTCATGGTCGAAAAAGTACAGCTCCGTATCCTCTTCATCCATCGCATTGGTGCAGGTTATGGTGATATTGAATCCAATATGGGCATCGTTGATGGCATCCTCCTTCACCTTGAAGCGGATCGGGTTTTCCGTGCCGACAAGCAGACCGTCCTCGTATACAAAGCTGTTATTCTGCTCGTTGAACGTGCCGATGTTTTCAAACGTAACCGTGTCGGTGATCCACTCGATATTGGGATTTGCAACGCCGCCGTCCGAGGTGGCATCCACCGTCACGGTGACGTTACTTGCCATACCCCATTGGTTGCGAAGCACCAAACCGAGGTCAATGATCTCGCCCGCGTCAATGATGCCGTCGCCGTCATTGGCGGGATCGATCGTGGGATCGTCGAAAAGATAGGTGTTCTTCACCGTCAGATTCGGGGTGGGAAGATCAGTCAGGCTGCTGTAAATGTCGAGAGCGCCGTAGGTATGAGACTTCCCTGTCTTGTCGGTGTATACGGTCGTTTCATCGGTTGCGCTTGCAAGCTGACCCATGATAAAACGGGAGGAATATGTCTCGGTATCGCGATACATCGAACGGATCAGCGCCGCCGCGGCGGACACCATGGGAGCCGCCATCGAGGTGCCGTCCCAGGATGCATACTGATTGCCGGGGAGGGTAGAATAAATATCAACACCGGGGGCTGTCAGCTCATATTCGGCAGAGCCGCCGTTGTTAATGTAGTCCCAGTTCGAGAAGGAGGCAAGCCCGCCATCCTGACCGGTTGCCATAACACCGAGAACGTAGGAATATCCCGCGGGATAATAATCCGCCTTCAGAATATAGTCTTCGGGGGCGTCACTCGTCGGAAGACCGTCATTACCTGCCGCCGCCACAAGCACGCATTTACCGAAGGCATCGGCAAGCGCTTCTTCCACCAGGAAGGACTTACCCGTGCCGCCGAAGGACATATTGATGACGTCAGCACCCATCGCGACCGCGTAACGTATCGCCTCGGCAATGTCGGTATCGGAGAACACGCCTGTGGGCTGTCCCGCCTTGATTGCCATGATCTTCGCACCGTAAGCCGCACCGGCGCCGCCCTCATAGTTGTTGGCGGTCATCGCGATGATACCCGCCACGTGCGTACCGTGTCCGTGATCGTCCATCGGATCGCCCGAATGATAACGGGTAGCACCCACCGTCGAGCAGCCGTAAATATCGTCAATATAGCCGTTGCCGTCATCGTCAGCGCCCGCGACACCGTTCAGCTCGGCGGTATTGACCCACATATTGGATGCCAGGTCATTGTGCGTGTAGTCCACACCGGTATCAATGACCGCCACGATCGAGCCTTCGCCCGCGGTGATGTTTTTATCGTAAAGATGCTTCCAAGCCTTTTTATAATGACCGAGATGCCAGCCGTTGTCACCGTTGCCGTTACCGGGGTTCTTGCTGATATCGGTCGGCATATCGATTGCCGTGTCTTCATACAGATAGTTCGGCTGCGCGTCCACCACGCCGTCGACCGTCGAGAGGGCGTCAACCGCCTCCCAGACATCGCCCGTGAGCTTGGCTTCGTAAACGATCTCATAGGTATCGTTGAAAAAGCCATCGTCCGTCTTTCTCTTCACGATCTCCTCGGCGGAGTCGAGATCAATGCCAAGAGAAGCAAGCGCTTCGCTGTCGTAAGCGTCACGGAGTCCCCCGATCCATCCCTTGGAGGCGTTGACCTTATAAATGATCGAGCCTGCCACATACTGAACGCTCTCACGGTACGCCGCGGTCTCTTCTTCGCTTTCAAGCCGCGCGAAGGGATCGTATGCGTGCTTATCATGGGAGGGCATTGAATAGTCCTTAAGTTCTGTTGCCGGGGATGACGTAAGCCGTGCGCTATCATCCGTCAATGTCGGCGTCGAAATCGGCGCCGATCCCACCGCAAACACGTGGAGGGGAATCGAAAGCGTAAGCATCACAATGGCAAGTATCAAAGACAGTGCCTGGATCTTTCTTGTGTTCTTCATGGTTTTTCTCCTTTTCTTTGTCGTCATACGGGAAAGCTCCCGCGCTTTATCGAAGCATACGGCTGAATTTTTTTCGAAAGCTTGCGATATCGCACCGCCATACCGCTGTTTCTCTTGTATTTTAGCAAATTCTCAAACGTTTGTCAAGTCAAACTATCAATTTGATAATGAAATAATCACAACAATGCGATACAATGAAGAAAAACGAATGCAAAGGCGGTATCGTATGATAGCAGAAAAAATCAAATATTTAAGAGAATGCCATAACATGACCCAATCAGAGCTTGCCAAAAAGCTCGGTCTCTCACGCTCCGGTGTCAATGCCTGGGAAATGGGAATCACCGTTCCTTCGACTGTTTATATCGTCAAGTTAGCGCGTCTTTTCCATGTCTCATCCGACTACCTCCTCGGCATAAAAGAATCCTCGACCATTTCGGTGGAAGGCCTGACCGAACGTGAGATCGCCTCCATCGCCGAGATCATCGAATGCTACCGCGCCCACCGAAAAACCGCACCCCAAACATAAAAAACGACAGCCCACCCACCGCGGTACACACTGTCGTTTTTTCTTTTTGCGTTTCTCTCCCCCCTTGAACGGCAACATGAAGGATAGTTTGTTATGAAATCCCCCAAAATGCAACCGAAACCGCGAAAAAAATCAAAAAACAAAGAGGATGAAAAGTCAAACCGTACATATAATAGTCAGCAAAGAAACCGTGTCCGCAAAAAGAAAACAGCCGCCGATTTTTCGATCGGCGGCTGTTTGGGAAAAACGGTATCAGGAATCCTTGCCGTAAAAATTGAACAAGATCGCGGCAGAGGTATTGACCGCTCCGTTTGAAGCGGTATAGAAGGAATAGCCCTCTACGGGGAAGTTGACAAAGCCGAGAACGGCGCCGTCATTTGCCGAACCAAATGCGATGGTATAGCCCTCGGGAACGGCGATCGAAAGCCCCGTGAACAGCGCCCACTCGTTCTGATATGCCCTCTCGCAGGTCAGTCGGTAGGTCTTCAGCGTTTCCGAGACCCTGCCCGCGGTCAGCTTCACCACCGAGACCGTCAGAGAGCTGCCCATCGCGGCGTTGACGATCGGCGCGCGGATGGCAGTCACCGTCTTACCGGCAAGGCAATCGGTATCCATCAGCGCATAGGG
>JAFVYN010000157.1 GCA_017508605.1 Clostridia bacterium | reverse complement strand
TCTGTTCGGGGACAGCTATTCGACCTTCACGGGCGAAATTCCCGAGGGGTATGCCTCCTGGTATTCCCCCGATGCCACTTATACCGACGTGACCTCTCCCGAGGACACCTGGTGGGGGATCCTCATGGAAGAGACCCGCTCCGATCTTCTTCTGAACTCCTCCTATTCGGGCAGCACCCTCTCGCACACCGGTTATCACGGCGAGGACAATTCCGATATCTCGTTCCTGGCGCGCGCCGAGGCGCTCTGTCGGGAGGGATTTTTTGATGAGCATACAATCGATACCGTTCTCATTTACGGCGGACTCAACGATGCCTGGGCGGGCGTTCCCTACGGGGATATGTCACGCGAGGGCGATCCTTATCATGTCTATCCCGCCTTTATAAACCTGCTCGCGCTTCTGAAGGACGCGCTTCCCGAGGCACGCGTGATCGTCATGGTGGAGGCGTATCTTCCCGAAGAGATGAAGACAGGTCTTGAAGCGATTGCTGAGGAATGGGAGGCTGAAAGCCTTCGGATCCCCGACGTTTCGAAGATCGACTCTCATCCCGATCGGAACGGAATGCGTGAAATTGCCAACGCCGTCATCGGATATCTTGAAAAAACTTGGCAAAACAAAGCATGAAAAGACTCTATCGGGACTTGTCTTTTGAGGATAAGTATGCTATACTGAAGATAACACCCATATAAGGAAGTACTTATGAGATCCCGACTCTTTCTTCTGTCCTTTGTGATCTGCCTCTGTCTTGTCACGGTGGGCTGTACTGCTGTTTTCGATACGAATGCCGAAACCACAGCCATCTACACCGAAGTGCCGCCCGTGACGCTCACGGACACCACCCATCCGACAGAAGCACCGATCACCACCCAAGCGCCCATTCATGCTATCACCTTCTTTGTTGAAGACGAGATCTACTATGAGGCATCGGTCAAGGGCGGGGACACCTTAGCGCGTCCCACAGCGCCCGATTTCGAAAATCGGATCTTTCTCGGCTGGTATACCGACAAAAGCTTTGAAGAGCCGTACAGCTTTTCGCTGCCGGTCGAAAACAGCTTTTCGCTCTACGCCCGATTTACAGTCGATGCAGGCAAGGTGATCAATACCATCACCACCGAGACCATCCGCGCCATGGTCAAGATCGAGACCGTTTCGTATAATACCGTCTTCGGCTTTACCACCGAATCCTCGCTTTCGCAAGGCTCGGGCGTGATCTTCGCCGAAAGCTCGGGGCGGTATTACGTTCTCACCAATTGCCACGTTGCCAAAAAGCAGTCTGGCTATGACAAGGTGCGCTATCAGATCTACGATTATCAGGGCAATGCTTACAGCGCCGCCCTGTATGACGGTACGGGAACGACTGCCATTGATCCCGCTTACGATCTTGCCTGTCTTGTCTTCACCGCCGACAAGGATGCCTTTCCTGCCGTCAGCCTCGCCGAAGAGGACCTCGCCATGGGATCTTGCGTGATCTCGCTCGGCTATCCGCAGGGACAGCTCAACGCTATCACCTTCGGAAAGACCGAAAAGCTTGTGACGATCACGTTGAGCGACACCGAAAAATCGGAAAGCAACGTGACCTTTCCCGTCATCCGCCATACCGCTCAGATCGCGAGCGGCTCAAGCGGAGGACCGCTCCTCTCGGACGCTCTCACCCTTGTGGGCATCAATTTTGCCGGGGAAAAGGGAGACGGCTTTCATAACGGCTATGCCATTCCCCTATCGAAGATCAAGGAATTTCTTGAAAAATACGTCTATTCATAAATTTATATATGTGAGGTACCTATGAAACACCGTATTCTTTTGCTGCTCTCAACCGCGCTTTTGTTGGTGCTTTCGCTGACACTGCTCTCCTGTCAGGCGGACACCACCACAGAACCCACCATTACCGAAGCTCCCGATACCACGACAGCACCTGACGAAACCACCGCACCCATCACCGAGGCAGGACCCACCCAGGAGGAAATTCGCGCTATGGACATGGTCAATACACTCTTTGAGCATTACGCCGTCGCAAGCGGCAAAAACGATACCGCTGTTATCAATTTCACCGAATATCACAACACCAATCAGTCGGGTTATCTCTGGACGAATTTCTCTGCCACGGGCTTACAATACTACGTCTGCAAGCTTGACCCCGACAATGCCGAGCAAAAAGAGATCTATCGCAAGATGATCAACAATTTCAGACACTTCCGTCAGTACACCAGCAATCCCAACGCGCCCGTCAAATCGGTAAAATACCATTCGGGCAGAGGCTCGCGCTTCTATACGGGCAGTGGCACCTGCTTCTTTGACGACAATATCTGGGTCGCGAGAAACTATCTGAGAGCGTATGAGATCCTCGGCGATACCTGGTATCTTGAGGAAGCCATCCGTGTCAACAACTGGGTGCTGTCGGGCTGGAACAACGAGATCGGCGGCCTTGTCTGGAGTGAGGACGGTCTTCGTGACGATGCCAACGAGCAGAACCTCGAACGCGGTCTTTCCGCCAATGCCTGCGCCATCATCGTCAACGCCACCCTCGCCTCACTTTCCACCAAAGCTGAGGATAAGGCGTTCTATACCGAATGGGCTGAAAAATTCTATACCTTCTGCAAGAAAATGCAGAATCTTCCCATTTCGCATGACTACTGGAACGGCATTCATACCAAGATCGTCAACGGCGTCCGTCAGGACGGCGAGATCAATAAGGTGCATTATTCCTATAACTCCGGCAGTATGATCCTCGCAAATCTCGCGATGTACGAATTGACCACAGACGAGAATAAGAAGGCGGAATACCTTGAGGACGCTATCGAGACCGCCAAGAGTGCCAAAAAGACCTTCTACCGTGTCGACGGACAGACCGCCAAGCGCTATATCACGGGCGACCCGTGGTTTGCCGCCATTCTGAATGAAGCCTATTTCGAGCTTGGCGCTTATGACAAAAAGGCTGCCGACGGCTATATCGGTAATTTCAACAATAACGTTACCACGGGCTATAAGAACCGTGATACTGAAACCGGTCTTCTGCCTTATCAGGCAACCGAAAAGAACACCTTCGCACGCAATGAGTCCTGGTGCATCCACCAGATCGGTGTCGTACAGCAGGCTGTTCTCATCGCGCTTTACCAAAAGACATTTCCGTAAGGAGTGGTTTTCGTGAACGAAAAGCCGTATCTTTTCATTTCGTACGCGCACAAAGACAACGAAAGCGTTCTTCCGATCATCGGGGAACTGAAAAAACAGGGCTTTCGCCTCTGGTACGATGACGGCATCCGCGCGGGCGCCGAATGGGCAGAGGTGATCGCCGAGGCGCTGTATCATTCCTCGGTCTTTCTCTGCTTTATCTCGGGGCAGTATGCCGCCTCGCAAAACTGCAAGCGTGAGCTTGGATTTGCGGTCTCCAAGAACAAGCAGATGGTGGCAATCTATCTCGACACAGCGGAGCTTTCTCTCGGCATGCAAATGCAGCTGGAATCGGTGCAGGCGATCCCTTACCGTCCCGGCAGAACGGTTGACGATCTTCTGAGGCGCTTGCTTGATAATGACGTCATGAATCATGAAGCGCTCAAAATGACGCCCGAGGAGATCAGCCGTGAGAACGAAAGCTTTCACGCGCCCACTTTGGTGAGCGAATTGACGGTTGCCATCGGCATCTGTACGGTTGGTGACAAGGTCGTTATGGTCAAGCGCGCCACGGGGGAAAACTCTCTCGTCTGGCAGTTTCCCGCCGCGGTCGTCAAGCCTTCGGAGGAGATCGCGCGCAAGATCGTCCGTGAGGTGCGCCAGGAAACGGGCATCACCGTAAGCTTTTCGCATATCATCGGCAAACGCATTCACCCCGATACCAAGGCATACGTCTATTACTGCGCGCTCACATATGAGAGCGGAGAGGTCTATAACGGCGACGATTACGAAAACGAGGACGCCAGACTGATCCCGCTCAGCGAATACCGTACCTATATTACCAGCGATCTTGCCGAGGAGGTCAGACGCTATCTGGAGGAATTATCATGATTGAAGTGGTTATGGCGATCGTCAAAAAGGACTCGCGGGTGCTTCTCGTAAGACGTGCCAAGGGCGAGGGCAAGCTTGTCTGGCAGTTTCCGGGCGGAGCGGTAGAGGAAGGCGAGAGCGTCAACGATACCGCACTGCGCGAGCTGAAGGAAGAAACGGGCGTGACTGCCAAGCCGCTCTTTGTCATCGGCGAGCGTGTCCATCCCTATACCAAAAAGGAAATGGCATACGTGGCGCTGGAGTACATCGAGGGCGGACTTTCGGTGTCCGACCCCGACCTCGATCTTGCCGAATGGGTCGAGATCGACAGGCTGAATGATTATTTCACCACACCGCTTTACGATAAAGTAGCGGACTATCTCGGCATCACGGATTAAGGAGACAGCTATGCAAGACAAACGCTTCGCCCTGCTCATTGACGGGGATAATATTTCAAGTGACTATATCAAGTGCATTCTGAACGAACTGCAAACGCAGGGCACGATCACCTATAAGCGCATCTACGGAGACTGGACACAGCCCAATCTGAATAAATGGAAGCAGATCCTTCTTGAATATTCCATCACTCCCATTCAGCAGTATGCCTATACCGTCGGCAAGAACGCCACCGACTCCGCCATGATCATCGACGCGATGGATATCCTGTATACCGGCAAGGTCGACGGCTTCTGTCTTGCTTCCTCTGACAGCGACTTCACCCGTCTTGCGGCAAGACTCAGAGAGGCGGGCATGACGGTCATCGGCATGGGCAAGAAGCAAACGCCCCGTGCCTTCGTCAATTCCTGTTCAAGCTTCACCTACGTCGATCACGACGAGGATACCGAGGATAATTCCTCGCTGACTCCCGAAGAGGAGATCAAGGCATCGGTGCGCAAGATCATCGACGATATCGACGATGAAGAGGGCTGGGCATTCAGCGGGGATATCGGCAACCTTCTGAAGAAGGCATATCCCGAATTTGACCCCCGAAATTACGGCAAAAGAAAGCTCGTTTTGCTTCTGGAAAGCTGGGGCTTTGAGGTCAAGCGCATTCCCGATCCCAACTCACCGCCCGAATCCAACGTGTTCACGGTATATATCCGCTATCAGAATCCCGCGCAGAAATAAAAAAGAGCCATCAATACCAAAACCGACCGAAACATTTGCTTTCGGTCGGTTTTTACGTGGATATGAAGCTTAGTTTTTCTTTGCGTTCTGAATACGCGCTTCGGCAGCCGCCTGTCTCTTGCGCGCTTCCTCGATCTCCTTGTCGCGTTTTGCTTGCATTGCCGCATCGCGTCTTGCGGGATCGCCCATGGCTCTTGCCTCTTCAAACTGCGCTCTCGACTCCGCCCTGGCAGCCGCAAAATTCGCGCGATCGACCTCATGCTGTGCCTTAGCGCTCTTCTTCATGCTCTTGAATGCGTTTTTAAAAAATCCGATGATCTTTTTCATACCTGCCGCTCCTCTTTCTTTTTGTCGGTTTTACCGTTTTCTTCTGTCGTTTTCGCCGAGAGGAGTATTCCCCGCACTCCCGACCTGACGCCATCATTCTACCGCCTTGGCTTTAAGGATTTATTTGTAAAATGTTTAAAAAATGTTAATCTCTAAAATTTTTCAAAAATTTTTACTCACTTTCCTCTTGCCACAGACCCCAAGACCAAAAGTTTTTGATTGACCTTTTTTCCAAAAAGGTCACGGGCGTGGGCAGCGCCCACCTGTCACAAGCCTTGTGTCAGCGCTCACTCTTTCCCACAGCGCTGACACAAGGCGCAGGTTTTATGTTGCGATATTGTTGTCCCGTTACCTTTTTCCCAAAAGTTTTTGATTGACCTTTTTTCCAAAAAGGTCACAGGTGTGGGCGGCGCCCACATAACTGCAGAAAAGCCGTGCTACACAAACTCTCTTGACAAACAGAGATCGGTATAGTATAATACATGTATAAAAATGTGACTTTACCGATACTTGAGGAGGAATTATGCCATTACAACTGATCCGTGCCGATATTACGGCAATGACTTGCGACGCGATCGTGAATCCGACCAATACCGCGCTGTATCCCGGCGGGGGATTGGACGCGGCGATCCATGAGGCGGCGGGGGAAGAGCTTTTTGAAGCTTGTCGGACTCTCGGAGAGCTTGCTATCGGAGAAGCCAAGGCAACCAAGGGCTTCGCCCTTCCTTGCCGATACGTGATCCATACCGCAGGACCCGTCTGGCAGGGTGGGGATCAGGGGGAATGCGAGCTGCTTGCCGCCTGCTATCGGAATACCCTGATGCTTGCCGCGTCGCTTTCGCTGGAAAGCGTGGCGCTCCCCCTCATTTCCTCGGGCAGTCACGGATTCCCTAAGCGAAAGGCTCTGGAGATCGCCATTCATGAGATCGGAAGCGTTCTCGACGAGACCGAGCTTACGGTCTATCTCGTGCTTTTAGAAAAACGCGAGTATGAGATCAGCCGCACCTTGTATGAGGGTGTGACTTCCTTTATCGATGACTGCGCGGCAGAAAAGCGCTTTGCCGCCGTGCCGCGGAAAAGAAGGCGCCTGCCGAACGGACTCGGCGCAGCCCAAAACTTCCGTGTCGCGCCCGCCAAGTTCCACTGCGACGAGGAAATGACAGCAAATGCGCTGCCGAAGTTCGAAACCCTCGGGGAAAGACTGGATCATCTCGACAAAAGCTTTGCCGATACGCTGTTTGAATTCATCGACAGCCGCAAGATCACCGACGTCGAGTGCTATAAGCGTTCCAACGTCGACAAAAAGACCTTCTCGAAGATCAAGTGCAATCCTGATTACCGACCGAGCAAGCTGACTGTCCTTTCCTTTGCCATCGGGCTTCGGCTGACGGTGGAGGAGACCAACCGCCTTCTCATGACGGTGGGTATGACCCTCTCGCACAGCTACCGCTTCGACGTGATCGTGGAATATTTCCTTGCTACGGGGGAATACCGCAATATTCATGACGTCAATACCGTGCTGTTTGAATTCGATCAGCCCGTTCTCGGCGCGCTGAGTTAAAAAAAGTCGCTCAGCGAGTCACCACACCTCGTTCTTTCTGTGCTACAATGATGTCACAACGAAAGAAAAGAGGTATGACACATGAAAACGACAAACAATCTGACGGAGATCGTCTGCATTCTGGATAAAAGCGGCTCGATGGCGGGCTTTGAAAAGGATACCGTCGGGGGCTTCAACGCCACGATTAGCGATCAGAAAGAAGAAGAGGGAAGAGCCTTTCTCACCACGGTCTTCTTCAGTAACTCCACGATCATGATCCATGACCGCATCGACATCCGCGAGGTCATGCCCATGACTTTATCGGATTACCGTGTGGGCGGCTGTACCGCACTGCTCGACGCGATCGGTGATATGATCACGCATATCGAAAAGATCCATCGCTACTCACGTCCCGAGGACGTGCCCGAGCATACGGTCTTTGTGATCATGACCGACGGCATGGAAAATGCCAGCCATCGGTACACCGCCAAAGAGGTGCGCAAGATGATCAAAGCCAAGGAAGAATCGGGCTGGGAGTTTATTTTCCTCGCCGCCAACATCGACGCCGTCGAAACGGCAAGCCATATCGGGATCCGCACGGACCGTGCCGCCAATTTCGAGCAGTCCGACAAGGGCATTTCCAATTGCTACGAGGCCGCCAATATGGCGCTCAAAACGGTGCGCTCCCGCAACAGTCTGAATGATCGTAAATGGCGCCGCAAGCTCGACGAAGAAGAAGAGACCTGACCCATAACCAAAATCATAAAGGAGGTATCTGATGACAGGTGCTATTTTTGGAGATATCGTAGGCTCGACCTACGAATTTGACAACGTAAAAACCACGGAGTTTCCGCTCTTTACGACCGTAAGCTCGGTCACCGACGATTCAGTCATGACATTGGCGCTCGCCGAGGCGCTGATGAAAAGCGATATCCGTGCCAATACCGAGGCATTCAAGAAGACCTTTGTGGAATGCATGCACGATTACGGCGACCGCTATCCCACGGCGGGCTACGGCGGTAATTTCGCCATGTGGCTGACCTATCACGATACCGAGCCGTACGGCAGCTACGGAAACGGCTCTGCCATGCGTGTGTCCCCGATCGCGTGGTATGCCGAGACTCTTGAGGAAGCGATCCGCTTCGCCGCGGCATCCGCCGAGGTCACGCACGATCACCCCGAGGGCATCAAGGGTGCCGTTTGTACGGCGGGCGCCGCCTTTCTCGCGAAAACCGGTGCCGATAAAGAAACGATCCGCCGCTTTGTCGAGCAGTATTACGATATCGATTTCACCCTTGACGAGATCCGCCCGTCCTATGTGTTCAAGGAGATCTGTCAGGAAAGCGTTCCCCAGGCAATGGTTGCCTTTCTGGAATCGGAGTCTTTCGAGGACTGCATCCGTCTTGCCATCTCCATCGGGGGAGACAGCGATACCATCGCCGCCATGGCAGGCGCCGTCGCCGAAGCCTTCTACGGCATGACAGAAGAAGAAAAAGAAGCCATCCGCCCCTATCTCGATGACGATCAGCTCGCCATCCTTGACTGCTTCATGGAATCCTACGGCGAATAAAGGGCGTGTTTTTGGGAAAAATGAAGGACCGTAACGGGGTTTATCACCGTTACGGTCCCTTTTGTTTGTGTGGAAAGGGGAGTAGAGACAGAAATACCGTTCCATAAAAAATGCGCCTTGTGTCAGCGCTGTGGAGGAGTGTGAGCGCTGACACAAGGCTTTGCTTCGGGTTTCGTGGGCGCCGCCCACACCCGTGACCTTTTTGAAAAAAGGTCAATCAAAAACTTTTGAGAAGTAGAGGCACCAACCCAAAGCCTCTCCCCACGGGTAGCGAAGCGGCGCGAAGGTAGTGAATGACTTGCCGGGGGCAAGTCAGAGCCGGAGCGTGACCGAGCCGCAGCGAGACGGTGGCGG
>JAFVYN010000156.1 GCA_017508605.1 Clostridia bacterium | reverse complement strand
TCCGCCATGATTTCTCGCTTCGCTCCATGAATTGAATTGCAACTAATGTGCCGTAAGGCACAATTCATGCCGCAGGCAATTCACGAAAGCACGGCTTTCAATTCACGCAACCGAAAGGTCGCAATTCATTGCGTGTTCTCCGTTAAGGATAACACGCATACCATTCTCTGTCCTTTTGGTTATCATGTACGCCCGATCAGATCACGTTGATCTGGCAGGCAGTCATCGCACCGAGGGCGCGGGTGTGGCTTTCAGGGGTAACACCGGCACAGCAGGTGCTGTCGACCGTAACCTCGCATTCGGGAAGCGATGCCTTGATGAGCATGGCGTTGGAGATCACGCAGATATCGGTACAAAGTCCGATCAGCGTAACGCTTTCCACCTGCTCTTTGGCATTCTCTTCGACGAGATAGTCGGCAAGCGCCGTCGAGCCGAAGGTCGGCTTATCAAAGATCCCGTCACAGCGAAGCCCCTTGAGAGAGGATTCGATCTCCCAGCCGGGCGTTCCCTTCACGCAGTGTAATACGGGAAGCTTTTTGCCCTCTTGGGTCTCAAAATAGTCCTCCCCGTGGGTATCACGGGTGTACAGTACCTTGCCCGCAAAGGCTTCGATACGCTCCTTCACCCTCGGCAGGATCGAGATCGCCTCTTTCGTGCCGAGAGCCATGGAGATAAAATCATTTTGCATGTCCACAACAATGAGATAGTTCATATCTGCCTCACTTGAACTTAATACGGATCGTACCGGTCTTATCGTTTGCCCAGTAGGTATAATCGTTTGAAAGCAGCTTGGCGTTCTTGCCCTTCAGTGTCGGCAAAACCGCTCTGACTGCGCGACCAAGACCGCCATTATCAATGAGACGGCGTGTAAAGTCACGGAATTCGCTGACAGGACAGCGCAGATTGAAGGCAAAATCGCCCATTTCCTTGCTATCGTAGGTCGCAACGGTCTTTTCGAGCGCCGCCTTGATACGGGCATCGTCATAGTGACCGAGATAATAACCGTGTACGCGGTGATATTCAAGATCACTGTATTCCATATCCTCAAGGAAGGGATACAGCTCGCGGTTCGGGGTGTGCATCAGGGTATAATCGTGCAAGCTTGCCAGCTTGAATTCGCTGAGCGGAACCAGGAAGTAATTGTAGAAGACATCCTTCGAATACGCCGTACCCTTTTTGGTGGTGGACTGATCGCCCCACGTCGCGTCGAGATAATAGCATTTCTTACCGATCTTGACGAGATTGAAGGCGTGGTATTTGTTTCTCGTGGTCTTTTCGCTGGTGACCGAAGCACAGGGGATACCGACCTTTTGCAGTAAGTACTGCATCGCGACAGCATAGCCCGCGCAAACGACCTTCTTACCAACCAATGCGGAATGCAGGGAGCGGAGCGTATCGTCCTTCGAGGTATCCCTGCCCGCGCCCGCGTCAAGACCCACGTCGTCATAGTCAAGCGACAGGATCAGACGGCGGTAGATCGTAAGCACCGCTTCATAAGGATCGGTCGTTTTCTTGATGCCTGCCGTATAGGTCTTTGCCATGGCACGGATCTCGTTACGCTTTTCACGGATCTGCTTGGCATCGATATTGCCCGAAGCGTCGGTGCAACGGAAGGTTATCGTAACCTCCGAAACGATATCGCCGCTATAACGGTAACGGTAGCCCTTCGTCCAGAACAGCTCGGGATAGTCGTTCTCGACCATAGAATAAATGATCTCAAGATCCTTTACGGTGATCGAGGAAACGCTGAAGGGGGTATTATCAAAGTCGGCAATGTGGCGAAGGATCGCGCAGTAAAGCGCAAGCTTTGGGTTGGTCTTCTCGCGTTCGTCATACGGACAAAGCTCGATACCGCTCTTGATCTTGCCGTGAAGGGGATTTCTCTTCTTGCGAGTGTCCTCTTCTTCCTTAGCCTGCTTTTTCTTGTTCCTGTTTTCTTCCTTGGCTGCCTTTTTGCGCGCGGCTTCCTCTTCCTTTTGCTGCTTCTTCAGCAGCTTCAGTGCCGCTTTATCTTCCTTATTTCCCTTATTTCCCTTATCACCCTTGTCGGGATCGGCAGGATCGTCGGGAATATCGGTCACAACAGGCGTGTCGGTCGGATCGGTATCGCCGTCGGCATCGGCAACAAGGAGTGTTACCGTTTGCTCACCGCCCGCGTCGGCAGAGATCGTATCGACCGATCCGCTTGCCTTTTCGTTCAGAAGATAGCGCTTCCAGATACGCGGAATGGTATCGGGATCGTAAAGCATGTCGGAGGAATCGTCGCCGCCCTCGGTATTGTCGGGATCTTCGGGATCTTCAGGCTCTTCGGGGATCTCCGATTTTCTCAACTGATCCATGACCTCGTTGAGATAGGTAAAGCTGGTAGGCTCGCCGTCTCCCTTTTTGAGAATATACTCGCAAAGTCCAAGCAGCATTTCGCGTCTTGTTTCATCAAGAAGAGACAAGATCTTCTTGACATCCTTGACGCTCGCGCGCTCCTCTTCGCCATTATCGTGAATATCGACCTTGAAAAGATCGGCAGGAACGTCGACAAGCCCTTCTCCACCCTTGCAGCCGAGAAGCAGATACAGATCCGCCGCCCTGAGCTGTTCGGGGGTAAGTGCCTCGCTACCGGGTCTCGGTGTGGGTCTGTCCTCGGACAAACGGTAGATCAGCTCTTCATAGCAGAGCTGAACCTCGGTCTGCGCGCAAGCCATATCGTTTTCCATATGCCAGAACTCGATCAGTCCGCGCAGAAGCACAGCCTCCACGTTGGGCGCGGGAATGTCCTTTTCCACAAGGATCGTCTTGTTATCGCAGTCGAGTCTGTAGAAATGCTCGTTCAGATAGGGTTCCTTGTCAAGCTCGTAAACCTTGTCAAACGCCGCCTTTACACCGTCGGGCAGCTTTTCGCCGACAAAGGTCTTTTCCCAATACTTCTTGGCGCCCTCAAAGAGCTTTTCAAGATCTTCGGGCTTTCTCACCGACTTGGTCAGACAGTCCGTACAGATCAGACGCTTCTTATCGAAACGGAAAAATCTGCCTCTTTCGAGCTTTTCATGACAGAATGCGCAGTAAAGCTCATCGTCTTCATCCTCCTCAATGACCGTCATGCTGTCGGTCTTACCGTCGGAGAAGATCTTATTGAAGCCCTTGAGCAGTCGGCAGCAGCCGTCGAGATCATATACCTCAGGAAGCTCGTCGGCACCGAAATAGATATAGTGCTTCTGATCGCCAGCCAGGGTCTTGTTCTGCTTCAGCCAGTAAAGATAGCCGTATACGTTCGTCAAGAATTCCTGGATCAGGGATGCGGCAGAGTTATACAGAAGATCGAGAACACCGACGTCCTCTACGCAGTCGTTGATAAAGATCAGGCGGATCTCGGTGGGATCGGTCGTGAAGGCGCTTGTTGCCTTGAGATAGGGATATACCGTCTTGACGTGATCGTTGTAATCGACAATGTCAGCACCTCTCGGGTAATTGAGAGGCTCCTCAAGAACGGGGCAAACCGAAATGCAACGGTATGCGCTCGGGAAAATGGTACGGATGAATTCATTGAAGACCGCCGCCAGAAGTAGACGCATACGGTCATTGCAGGGGGTATCGTTGCCCGGCTCCACATTAGCGCGGATCGACAGCGACAGCATGGGGCTCTTCTTATAAGAACGCTTCTGCTTGGCTACCGTCTCCTCGCTGATCAGCTTGTCACCCGAAACACCCTTGACAAAGTCAAGCACCTGTCCGTCGGTAACGAGCCAGTGGTAAGCATAGGTCTCGCTCTCCACCTCGGCATTCATGCGCCAAAGCTCGATCGAATTGATCGCGCCGCGCGTGAAGGTCACACGGTGGGGCATGTCGCCAACCTCCTTGGCGCCCGTCACCTGATAACGGCGGATCGGCACGGTATCAAGATAACGTACATCGGTGATGGCTTCCTGATGGATGTAAATAATTCTGCCGTCGGGCGAGATCGACTCGATCTCATATACGGCGTTGTTGTAAAGAATGGTCTGACCCTTCTGATACTGCTGGAACACACGGGTCGGGAAGGTATCGAGAATACCGAGCGTGCGGTCATTGAGACGAAGCTCCACACGTTCGTTGCAGGCAAGCACCTTTTCAAAGACATCACTGTTCTTGCCGAAGCGTACACGGATGATCTCGCTCTTGATGGTATGTCCGCGGTTGGTCTCGTTGGTATAAACGAAATAATCGTAAAGCTTGTTACCTTCGCTCAGCTTTTCGGGGGTCTCTTCGTTATCGCAAAGACCCGCGATCACGTAAGCTGCGTATTCACGTGTCGTAAGCGAGCCTTCACGCTTGAATTTTTCTTCAAGCTGATGACAGAAGGGACAAAGCGAGGGCGAAAGCGTGGTCGCGACACCCTTGAGGATCGCTTCCATCTGCTGGCAGAATTCCTCTTCCACAATACCGTTCGGGGAAGAGCCTTCGCAGTACACACGAAGCAACGAAAGCTTTCTGTCCGAGGCATGCTCGGTCACACGGGGCTGAACGAAGGAAGAGCGATTGACATAGCGCTCGATATGCGCCATGAAATATTCACGCAGGAGATAGGGCTTCGACACGATGTGAAGCGTCGATTCCTTCTTACCGCGGAAACGGGTATAGGCATAGATTGCCGAGGCAAGGTTATAATCCTCGTCGGTGCAGATGAGATAGTTGATATCCGGCACCTTCTTGTGGAATTCATTGAATTCCACCTTATGCACGATCAGTTCGTTCTTTTCAACACCGTCGAAGGGCGATTTCGTCAGAACACGGACACCGTCAATGCCGTAATCGGCGGCAAGAGCGGCGATCTTACTTTCAAGAGCGGTGGTTCTCTGCTCTCTGCCCTGATAAATACGCTTGCTTTCACGGTTCCAGAGGAAATAGTTGACCCGTTCGTTTTCTTCCAGGCTCGAGTAGTCAAGCACCTCGTCGATGCAGAAGAATTTCTTCAGAGAGTTGCCAAAGCCGTGGAGAATGTGGCGGGAAAGGAAGACAAAGCGTACTCTTCCCTGTGTGACCTGCTGCAAACGGACTGCCATGATCGGGCAGAGATAGCTGTCAAGCGAGAGAATGCGGTCGGCATCCACAAAGATCGCGTTGCAGACCTCCTCGAAGAAGGCAGGAAAATGCTCCACGATATTGTCGCGCTTGAAATCCTCGGGGCAGGCAACCACGACCTTCGCCTGTACCAGACGGCGGTCATCCATCGTGAGAACTCGCCACGTCGCGTCCTCGGTACAGCCCGTCAGGGCGCGCAGACGCTGACTGATATATTCCTTCAGCGGCTTGACACGGCTTCTGTCCGAGACAATGAACAACTGCCGCTCACCCGCCAGAAGACGGATATAGGTATACGCAATGAGATATTCGCCAAGCTCCGAATAGAAGGAAGCGGCAAAGGAAATGTGCGTATTATTGAACAGGGCATCCACACCCTCGAGATAGCGCTGTACGACATGACCCGACACACGCTTCATCTCTTCTCCAATATAGCGGATCGCCGAAGCATAAGTCTTGTTGGTCACCACGTATTCATTGACAGCCGTCGGGGGCGTTGCGGGGAAATAACGGATACAATGCTCCTCGCCGTAGCAGGAAAGCAGCTCGTTGCGAAGAGCGAAAAGATCGACTTCCTTATCCGCTTCTTCCTCTTTTTTCTTCTTTTTGAGCGCTTCCTTGGCGTAAGCACCCTCCTTGACGGGTGCCTTGAAGGTGTTGCAGACCTCCTGCAGGAGGATCAGCGAAACAAAGGGATAGATGTAAAGCTTTTCGGTCAGCGTGCGAAGGATCCCGTAAAAGCCTTCGGGCAACGGGAAAAAGACTGCCAGAAGCAGACCGAAAAAGAGCGTGAAATAAAAGATCTCGGTCAGAACAATGAACAGTCTCAGAATGGCGGTCACACGGTGTACCCAGTGACGGGCATACTGATAGTAATCACCTTCAAAAAACAGTCCCAAGAAGCGGTTCTTGGTGGGCTTGAGCGCCAGCTCATCGCCCTCGGCAAAGCCGATCAAGCCCTCCAGAGGATCGATATCCTCATCCTCATCGGGCTTTTTATCATCATGCGGGAAGGCGGGAATATCATCCTGCGGCTCGGGTGTTTCGGGAACCTCTTTGTTGGTAGGATCTTTCTCTTCGGTTTCGCCCTTTTTCTTGAGAAGCTTCTTTTTCTTCTTTTCAAGACGGCGCTTTTCCTTTTCCAAGCGCTTTTTCTCGCGTTCCTCGGGGGTCGTGAGGGCATAATCCATCACAAGCTTCTTGACGATTGCCTTGAAGAACACAAAGCCGTAGATGGCGATCAGATTGACAACGATCACCAGTGCCGTGACCGTCACGATGTACTTGACCTGATCGGGCAGCTTATTGCCTACCGCCTCAAAGAGCGTGTGAAGGATGGGGAGATTGTAAATAAACTCGCCCGCGCCCGACAGCAGAGAGAACACAGCCGACAGCACCACGATCTCGATCGCCGCCAACAGAATAAAGATCGCGTTCTTGCGGTTGTGGGGATGATCGTAACGAAGACGACGGCAGGTCGAAAACCAGCGAAGCTTATGCGACAGGGGTAAAAGCGGGTATGCCATGAGGAGAAGGATGCCCAGTATGATCAGAATCTTCAGAAGTACTACCACGGCTTATCATCTCCCTTCTTGCATAAACAGATTTTTGATATTGTCCAGTGACAGGACCTTATAAATACGGTTGGCGGGATCCATGATCGGCTTATCGGGATCGAATTCGTGATCGACACGCTCGTCGCGGTTTCTGTCGATCGGAATATCGAGCTGGCTCATCATGGATTTCAGAATGATCGCAACATCCTCCAGCATCTCACGGTGAAGGGTGATATTGCAGAAGATCTCACGATTCATTTCGTGCAGGCGCTTGATCTCACGGATCTCATAACGGATGGTCTCGATGTCGGGAAGATTCTGTTCATAGCGCTTCTTGAGCTTCGCAAAGGCAGTCTTGCGCTTTTCAAGACAGCTGCGATAGATCTTGCGCATTTCATTTTCGGCACGGCGCATGCGGTTGGCAACCGGAACGAGATGCACGAAATAGCAGAAAATGAGCAGTCCGCCGAATACTCCCGCGGCAATGCCGTACAGGATCAACGAGGCGAGTGAAAAGGGCGCCTGATAGCACTGCAGAGCGGCATACGGAATGATCATCACAAGAAGTGTCAGAACAAAGAGAAGGGTGTCCCCTAACAGATGACGCTTATAATCGGCTTTGGCGTTATGGTATTTTTCATATTCCTTATCCGCCAGCTTCTTCTCATCGTCAAACTTCACGTTGACGTATTCCGCCTCAAGCGAGGATGAAAGAAGTCCTTCAAGCTCGGCACGTTTGGTCTTGACCGCCTTCTGATAATCGTCCTCGGTGGGGCAACGCTTCATCGTCTTTTCAAGCTTTTTGGTAGCAATCCCTGCCTCGAATTCCTCGGTAAAGGCGTTTTCGCGCTTTGCCTGGCTTTCGGAAATATAGGTATTGACAAGCTCGTCAAGAGCGGCGATATCCTCTTCATCCATACCCGAATCGCTGTGAGAGGCATAGGTCAGGATGTTCGTATACATATCGTCAACCGTAATATTGCTGTCCACAACGACCGGAACGTCTTCCTCAGTGCTGACCGTCTTGCGCTGAGAGGACTGCGGCAATTTAAGGGAATAGTAGCGCGGCACACCCTCGTCATCGAGCGCGATCTCACGCGCGGCATCGATCTTGGCATACGCGCTGCGCAGATATTTCTGAAGCTTGAGTGTCTCAAGCTTGGCTACGATCGCGGTGGTCTCACTGCCCTCCACTGTACGGTTGTTTTCGTATTCGCGGATGAGGAAGAGCGAGAGCGTCAGATTGTCATACGCCGCGTGAACCGACATCTCACCGGTGGTGCGGTGAATATGGCGGACGATCGATTTGTTGTCGATCATCAGCACACGGATCGTTTCAATAAACTCGTTCAGCGTCACGGTGTCCTTGTAGCAGTATTCCTTGGCAGAGAAGGTAAGCGAGCTGTCCTCACTCAGATGGAGCTGAAAACACTCATACGGTGTGGCAAGCACCGCCTCGTCGGCAGCGACCTGCGCCTCTTCCGCCTTCTTTCTTGCCTTTTGCTCATCGGTCGCATCGTCACCGAGCGTGATCTTCGGCAGGGTCTGGCGCGCGAACGCCTGTCTGTGCTCGGGAAGAGAGAAAATGTGCGCCACCTCTTCATTGCGGTTGGCGGCGTCATTTGAGCTTCCGTCCACGTTATTCTGAATATAAAAGACCTCCGAGGAAGCAATACGGCAACCGCGCTTCTGGATCTTCTGGAACAGATTCTTGACAAGATGCGCTAACAGATAGGGCTTATACACGTCGAGATGCACCTTGTCGGGATCGTCATCGTGCGGCAGGCGGACCTTGTCATATCCGTGAAAATCAAGGATCACCGCCACGCGAAGCTCGTCCTCGATCAGCTTGTTCTGATCGGCAACGATACGGTCCGCGCAAGCACTGATCTCATCCAGCGAGGAAAACAGCCAATGAATTCTCTTGTAACCCGCAAGGTCAAAGAGAAGATTGCTGTTCAGCGTCGTGCTTTTGGAGGTGTTGATGACATAAGTGATCATATAAGAGTTTCCTTTCTGAAAGAAAACGTATACTGTTGGGGTCTGTGGGTGCGTATCCACCAACACGTTCCGGTCAGTACCGAAACGAATAGGAAGAAACGCACCCTCTTTACCGCCCCAAGCAAGCTTGGGGCGGTAAGGGGTGGTGTTCTGTCAGATTACGCTTCGGTAGGCGTATCGGTGGGAGTATCGTTTGCGGTGGGAACGTCAAGATCGGTGCGAGGAGCGGTCTTAGCGCTGGTTCTTGCGGCATTTCTCAACTTGAAATCCGCTTCTGCGCGCTTAGCCTCATCGGTAAGCTTTGCTGCATCGACATTGACAAAGGCGGTATTGCCCCATTCATCCATTTCAAGGAAGCAACCCTGTTCGTTTGCCCACTGGATAATACCGCGAACGTAAGAGTCACTGCCTCTGACAGCCTGCACGTCATCATCGTAGAGGAATTCACCGATGAACTTATGAAGCTGCTGAGTGTAAATGTTGCTGCGCTTGATGCCGTCCTTGGGATTCAGACGGCTGAAGCAGAACTGCTGAAGGGTCTCAAAACCGACCTTCAGGATCTTCTCAGCATCGTTGAAGTCATTGCCGCCATAGTTCTCTTCGGTAAGCTTGATACGGTAAGCAAACTCAAGAAGATTGAGGGCAAGATTGCGGGAAGCGGTCGCGCCGGGAAGCTTCGCGAAGAGGTTGGTGCGAAGGAGCTTGACCATTTCGTTGTTGGTAATGGCGGCGGTCAGAACCTGCGTATCCTCGCCGATGAGCAGAGGCAGGGTGTTCAGCGCGTCGCTGACTTCCTTATCATAGAGCTTTGCGCGCTCTTCCACGACATCGTCGCGCTCACGGAGCCAACCGACGAGATCGGCAAGATTGTCATCCTTGACAGTTCTGTTCTGATAACGGATCGCGCTGTCGATACCGTTTTCGGAAGCAAAGAAGACCGTCTCGGAGGTCATGCGGGAATAGGAACGGTAGGTAACAAGACCGTGCATAACGGTGTAAAGGGTAGCCTTGGCAAGCATAACACCGTATACTTCTTCCATATCGGGATTGATGTAGGGCAGATTGCCGTGCTTGTGAAGAGTCATGCCGAGATGAGGATTGAACATATCGTTCTTGCCCTCGCGCATCTTCTTGAGCGACGTCAGATAGTTCTGATAATACTTGGCACCCTTGCCGACTTCGTTCAGCTTTTCAATATCAACAGGCTGGAGCGAGTCAACCATACGGGCAATGTAGATCGATCCGGGAGGAGTATCGTCTGACACTTCGATCTGCGAATTAAAGCCGATGTTCGCAAGGAAGGTAGAGATTGTATCCTCGGGCTTATTGAAGCTTGTGATATGCAGCTCTCTCTGCTTCTTTGTCAGATATGCGGCGTTAGCGCCGTTAAGGAGAAGTACGATATTTTCGTAAACTTCACCGGTAACGCCAAGTGAAGGAGCAGCCTTGGTCTTGGCATCATTCAGGATCATGCTGACTTCCTCAGCAGCCTCTTCGATCGTCATCGAATTCTTGTTCATGTAGTATTCAAGGAGAACCTGAAGTGCGCCCTTAGCGGATTGCTCCTGATAATACTTGCTGGCAGTGAGCTGATCGCGGTAAGATTTGATGATTGCCGAGAAAAGTCCGTCAAGATTCATTTCCTGACCGGGCTGATTGTTTACGGTAGCAACGACGGAATCATACAGCATGTTGAAGACACTGCCGCCCGATACGCTGTAAAGCTCTTCAAGAGCCGCTTCGTCCTGCTCGGTGGATTGAACGTAGCTATTATAGAAATCATCCTTATCTTCACCCGATGCGCAGATGATAAACTTCGCATCCACACCTTCATCGGCAGTACGAAGCTCTGCGGTCTTGTTGACACGAGAATTCTTGGCATCAGTGAAGTTTTCAAAGAAACGGCGATAGCTTTCAAGAAGCTCTTCGGCAAGGGTAAGAATGGTCGACCAGATGATGCCGCAGAACTGTGCTTCGGCAGCACCGCTGATGCTTTCAAAGCTCTTCTGGAGATCGTTCTGATGTCTGACACTGTCATCCTCAGGCTTGTTGCGATTGCTTTCGATATAGGCTTTTCTTCTGTTGGGATCGAAAGCGGTTGCCGAAAATACATAACTCGAAGTGCTGTCTTCATCATCCGCAGCGGAAGAAGTCAAAAACTCCATATCAAAATTGAAGCTTTCCTTATAAGCCGTCACATCGTCCCACGCATTGAAGCCCTTT
>JAFVYN010000155.1 GCA_017508605.1 Clostridia bacterium | reverse complement strand
CATCCTCTTCCCCCTGCAGAACCTTAAGGGCGAGGACAAGATGACCAAGGATCAGATGCTCGAACGCACTTACCAGGCAGCCAAGCTTGTCCAGATCGACGAGCTGATGGAACGCAAGCCCTCCGAGCTTTCGGGCGGTCAGCAGCAGAGAGTTGCCATTGCACGCGCTCTTGTCAAGATGCCCCGCGTTCTGCTCCTCGACGAGCCGCTCTCGAATCTTGACGCACGTCTCAGACTGCAGACCCGTGAAGAGATCCGCCGTATCCAGAGAAACACCGGCATCACCACCATTTTCGTAACGCATGACCAGGAAGAGGCTATGTCCATTTCCGACGTGATTGTGGTTATGAAGCTCGGCGTGGTTCAGCAGGTCGGCAAGCCCCAGGATATTTACGATTCTCCCATCAATCTCTTTGTCGCGAAGTTCCTCGGCACGCCCCCGATCAACGTATTCTCGGGTGAGGTCAAGGGCGAAACGCTCTACATCAACGGTGAAGCGGTTCTTACCGTTAAGGGTGTTGCAGACAGACCTGTTACCGTCGGTATCCGTCCCGAAGGCTTTATCGTTTCCGAAAACGGCGTGATGACCTGCAACCTCCGTGCGCTTGAGGTCATGGGCCGCGACGTTTCGATCGTTTCGGACAACCCTGCCATGCAGTCCGCCGTGGTTCGCTCGATCGTAGACGCCGACAACAAGGTCGATGCGACTGCCGCTACGGTCAAATTCAATCTGAAGCCCCATAAGGTATTCCTCTTTGACGCTGAAACCGAAGAAAGAATCTATTTCGAGGTGTAAGCCATGACCGGTACGAAGCTTACCTTAAAAGATAAGATCATTGGCTTTTTCGCTGAGAAAATGCCGTGGTTCAAAAAGTACGTAATCGACACTTTTCCGAAATGGAAGGCGTGGATCTACCTTTCGCCCGCGCTCGTGCTTCTTCTGATCTTTACCGCGTGGCCGATTGTCAATACCGTCCGTATCGCCTTTCTTGAGGGCTACGGCTCGCTCGCCGCAACGGGTGGCGCAAAGTTCAGCTTCGGTTTTCAGAATTTTATTGACGTCGTGGAATATCACGCCTTCATTACATGTCTGAAAAATACCGTCCTTCTCTGCGTTCTGACCGTTCCGATCTCGACCTTCCTCGCACTTCTCATTGCTGTTTGTCTGAACTCCATCAAGTTCATGCAGCGCTTTTTGCAGACGATCTTCTTCCTGCCTTACGTGACCAACTCGATCGCGATCGGCATGGTATTCGCTGCTATGTTCAACGTTGTCGGTAACTTCTATCAGGGCAGACCTCCCGTGATCATCACGCCCGGTATTGTCAATAACGTGATCCAGTTCTTCGGCGGCGAAATCGTCAACTGGATGAACGCGGGTTCTGAATATTGGGCGAACATGTTCGTCATGGTCGTTTATATCGTATGGAACGCGCTTCCCTTCAAGATCCTCGTTCTTCTCGGCGGCCTTCAGGGTATCAACAAGCAGTATTACGATGCTGCCAAGGTTGACGGCACCTCCCGTGTCCGTACCTTCGGCAGAATCACCGTTCCGCTGCTTTCTCCCATGCTTGCTTACGTTATCATCACGGGCTTCATCGGCGGCTTCAAGGAATATTCCTCGATCGTCGGTATCTTCGGCGAAGATATGGGTCCCGCGGGTGGCGCAGGCAGACTGAACACGATGGTCGGTTATATTTATGACGCCATCGAAAGTGAGGCGTGGGGCACGGCTTCGGCTGCCGCTCTCATCCTCTTCGGCATTATTCTTGTTGTCACAGCCCTGAACCTCTGGGTCAGCAAGAAGAAAGTTCACTATTAATCAGGAGGGCAGGATGAATACGAACACAGGCATCGTTACGATGCATGAAAAAGATATGAAGCGTGTTCAGGCGACGCAGAAGGTCGTCAAGGTCTTTGTGAAGATCGCGCTTTACACCTTCCTTTGCATCATGGCTCTGATCGTCCTTTTCCCCTTTTACTGGATGATCATTTCCTCCCTCAAGACGCTTGAGGAATACAAGCTCGCTATCCCCACCTTCTTCCCGAAGCAGATCATGTGGTCGAACTACGTCAGAGCGTTTGATACCGCAAACCTCGGTCGGCTCTTTTTAAACACGATGTACGTCGGTATTGTTTCGACGCTGCTTTCTCTCGTTATCACGGTTCTGACCGCCTTCGCTTTCGCGAGACTGGAATTCAAAGGTAAGGATCTTCTGTTCGGCGCGCTTCTTGCGACCATGATGATCCCCGGTGAGCTTTTCACCATTACCAACTATATCACCGTCGTTAAATTCGGCTGGTATCAGACCTTCACGGTTCTGATCGTACCCTTCCTCGTCAGTATCTTCTATATTTATCTGCTCCGTCAGAACTTCATGCAGATCCCCGAGGAGCTGTATCTCGCCGCCAAGGTCGACGGTACAAGCGACATCAAGTATCTCTGGAAGGTCATGATCCCCCTGGCTATGCCTTCGCTGATCTCGATCACCATCCTCAAGATGATGGGCGCTTGGAACTCCTATATCTGGCCCCGTCTCGTTGCCAACGACGATGCGCATAAGATGATCACCAACGGTCTTCGTAATGCCTTCACCGATGCCACGGGTCAGGCTGACTTCCCGCTTCAGATGGCGGCAGTCGCGCTCGTTTCGGCGCCTCTCTTCCTCGTGTTTATTTTCCTGAGAAAATATATCATGAAGGGCGTCAGCCGCAGCGGTATCAAGGGCTGATACGGTTTTTGCCGATCGGTATCCCAACAGTTGTTTAAGAGCATGGCTCTTGACATAAATATCATTCACGATTCTTCAAAAGAAAGAAAGGAATTTATACCATGAAGAAACTTGTAGCAGCCCTTTTGCTGGCAGTTATGGTATTCTCGTTCGTTCTGACCTCTTGCGGCGGCACGACGACCACCACCACGACTGAGACCACCACAGCGGCACCCTCGACGACCGAAGGAAAGGGTCCGGAGCTTGATCCCAATAAGCCCGTTGACATCGAAGATTTCACGATGCCCGAAGGCGGCTTTGACACCACCAAGCCCGTAACCATCACCTTCTATCACACGATGGGTGAAAACCTCCGCACCGTTCTCGATTCTTATATCGTTGAGTTCAACAAGCTCTACCCCAATATCACCATCAAGCACGAGCAGGTTGGCGGCTATGATGACGTTCGCGACCAGATCTCCAAGGAGATTCCCGCAGGTCTTCAGCCCAACATCGCATACTGCTATCCTGACCACGTTGCTCTTTACAACATCGCTAAGGCGGTTCAGACGCTCGATACCCTCATCGGCTCGACCGTTACCGTAACCCGTGCGGACGGCACCACCGAGACCATCGGTTTTACCGAAGCACAGCTCAATGACTTCATCCCCGGTTACTATGAAGAAGGTAAGCAGTTCGGCGATGATAAGATGTACTCGCTTCCTTTCTCGAAGTCGACGGAAGTTCTTTACTACAACAAGACCTTCTTCGATAAGCACAACCTCAAGGTTCCCACCACCTGGGACGAAATGGAAGAGACCATGCAGAAGATCGTTGAGATCGATCCCATGGCAATCCCGCTCGGCTACGACTCCGAATCCAACTGGTTCATCACCATGTGCGAACAGCTCGGCTCCGACTACACCTCGGCTACCGGCGAGCACTTCCTCTTTGACAATGAAACCAACAGAAACTTTGTAAAGCGCTTCCGTGAATGGTATCAGAAGGGCTACGTAACCACCCAGGAGATCCTCGGTAGCTACACCTCCAGCCTCTTCACTACCACCGACGTGATCAAGAGCTATATGTCCATCGGTTCTTCCGCAGGTGCTACTCACCAGCGTCCCGCTAAGATCGACGGCGCATATCCCTTCGAAGTCGGTATCGCTCCCATTCCCCAGATCAACCCCGACAAGCCCAAGGTAATCTCGCAGGGCCCCAGCGTGACCATCCTCAAGGACGATAATCCTCAGGAAGTTCTCGCATCCTGGCTCTTCATCAAGTTCCTCACCACTTCGACCGACTTCCAGGCTGAGTTCTCGATGGCTTCGGGCTATGTTCCGGTCCTCAAGAGCGTTGGTGAACACCCCATCTACAAGGCAGAGTTCCTTGACAAGGCTAACGGCGGCGAATATATCGCGGCTCTTTCGGCTAAGGTTTGCCTTGAGCAGGCTGATGCTTACTACACCTCTCCCGCGTTCAACGGCTCTTCGAAGGCTCGTACGCAGGTTGGTTCGCTTCTCACCGCTTGCCTTGTTAACAGCGACGGCGGCAACGTAGATGCTTTCATCAAGAAGGAATTCGAAAAAGCAATTCAGGAATGCAAGAACTGATTGCAGGACGTCAGAGTATGAAACGTAGTTTACTTTTCTTACTGATCCTTGCCGTTACCGTGATCCTCCTCGCCGCTTGCGGCGGGGAGACCGGAACGACGGCAGAAAACACGACAGACGCACCCGTTACGACTACTTCTCCGACGGTGACCACAACTGTTCCCGAGACAACCAAGGTACACGTACATATCGACTATGCCGCTACCGTTGTTCCGGGTGACGATTCAGTCAGTGTCAAGCAGATCGTCAAGGATGTCAAGTCGTATATCGACGGTGATACCACGCACTTCAACGTCAAAGAGCTGGTTAACGGCAAGGACGTTGTCAAAGCGAGATATCTTGCTGTCAACACCCCCGAATCGACCGGCAAGGTCGAGGAATGGGGCAAAGCCGCTTCCAAATTCACCAAGGAAACCCTGCAAAAGGCAGTTTCCATTATGATCGAGTCCGATACCCTGAAGTGGGACGTTGACTCGACCGGTGACAGATGCCTTCTCTGGATCTGGTACAAGACCGAAGAGAACGCACCCTGGAGAAACCTCAATATTGAGCTTCTTCAGAACGGTCTTGCCATTGCGTCGAATTCCAACAACAACCGTTACGGTTCTGTTTGCATGGATGCTATCGCGCAGGCAAAGGCTGAAAAGCTTCACGTATATTCCGGTCAGAAAGACCCCGGCTTCTTCTATGGAGACGCGGTCGAGCTGACACTGAAAGAACTGAGACGTAATATCGAAGACTATGCTGACAAGAAGGTCGCCTTCACGGGCATCGTCACCCTTGACAGCAACAACGGTGTTTACGTCGAAAGCTATGACGCTGAAACCGATATGTACTACGGTATTTACGTATACTACGGCTTCAATCTCTCGGCAAAGGGTCTTGAGATCCTCTCCGAGGGCAACGAGGTCCGCATTGTCGGTACGGCACAGTATTATGAAACGGGCGGCACATGGCAGGTTGCCGGTGTTTCCTGTAACGCATTCAAGCCGAACGATCCCAATAACCTTGTCCTTATCAGCGAAAACAATAAGCCCGGCTATAAAGAGGTAACGGCTGCTGATTTCCTTGAAAAGAAGGTCACCTTCGAACGCGAGGACGGTACGCTTTACACCAAGGACTTCTCGTCCCTTGCCATGGACACCTCGATCTCGATGAAGAATCTCGTTGTCAAGAGAATCTACACGACCGAAAGTGAAAATGATACCTCGAACGGCGCAATGACGCTGACCTGCGAGGTTGACGGCAAGACTATCACCGTCAGAACGAACGTGCTGTTCGATGCTGACGGTAAAAAGGTTACCGAAGCCGCCTTTGCGGGCAAGACCATTGACATTGAAGGCGTGGTTGGATTGTTCAACGGTGACTATCAGATCAAAGTGGTTGCTCTGGACGGTATTACCGTTCATTGACACATATTAACAATTGAAGGAGTTACTCATGAAGAAGTTTTTACTTTGCTTACTCTTGGTAACCGTATGCCTGGCTTGTCTCGTTGCCTGCGGCGGCGATGACACGACGACCGAGATCACGACGACCGAAAAGCCCGTTGTGACCACGCCCGTTGCCACGACAGACAAGGGTACCGATACCCCCGCTCCCTCCGGTCTTGAAGATGCCAAGGCTTACCTTGTCGCACTCTACAAAGACGAATCCGCATCCACCCCCGTTGACTACGAGCTGATCGGCGCTCTCCGTGTCGCAGGCGTAGCTTACACCCTCGAATGGTCCGTTGGCGACGTAACCGGCGTTACCGTCACCAGAAAGGACGCTGCTACCGTTCTCATCGACGTTGTTGACAGAGCGGAAGCGGATATCCCCTACACCCTGACTGCTACCATCACCGATAAGGACGGTAACAGCACCACCGTAACCTTCGAAAGAAAGGTTCCGATGTTCAAGGAAAACACCTTTGCTGAATACGTTGCTGCTAAGAATGACGAGCTTATCATCGTTAAGGGCGTTGTTTCGGGCATCATCGCAAAGTCGAAGGGCAATTCCTCGAACTGCCTCTACGTTCAGGATACTGACGGCGGTTACTACGTTTACGGCCTTACCAAGGATCCCGTAACCGAACTCGGCGTTGAACTCGGCATGACCGTTCGCGTTACCGGTAAGAAGGATAACTACAACGGCACGTTTGAGCTTAAGGAAGCTTCGGTTGAGATCCTCAACGAAGGCGCTAAGACCGACGTTGTTGCCAAGGATCTGACCGACGCGTTCAAGGCAGCTACCGATCTGAAGGCTGCTGAGCTTGTTGGCATCCAGGGTATGTACGTAACCCTCAAGGGCGTTACCATCGGCGAGCTTGGTACCAATGGCTACCACTATTTCACGCTCGGTAACCTCACCACCTACGTTCGTATTTCTTCCTCCACTTGTCCTCTCACCAAGGCTGAGCAAACCGCATTCACCTCCGCTTGGGAAAGCCACCTCGGCTGGACCGCTGATATCGCGGGTGTTATCTCGGTTTATGACGGCAAGTTCTATCTCACTCCCTGCGTTCCCACCGACGTAAACTTCCTCTCTCTCCCCGAGCTTGACGATGCCGGCAAGGTTGCTTTCGAAAAGGGCAATCTGACCTTTACCGACAGAATCAAGGTCAGCGGCGACATCGAAGTTCCTACCGCAGGTGTTTCCTACACCGGCGTTGTTATCACCTGGGCATCCGATAACGCATGCCTTGTTGTTAACGGCGGCAAGATCACCGCAACGCTTCCCGCAGCCGACACGACCGTTAAGGTAACGGCTACCATCAAGAGCGGCGACGTAACCGATACCAAGGAATTCGAGGTTAAGGTTGACGCGGCAGCTCAGATCGTTTACACGCCCGAGCTTGTTGCTAAGCCCGAGGTCTCCACCGCTTATAAGTTCGCTATGCACATCGGTGACAAGAACTACTTCTTCACCGGTAAGATGAGCGGTTACTACATGGCAACCAGCGAAGATTATAAGGACGCTGTTGACGTTTACATCGAAGCAGTTGACGGCGGCGCTCGTTTCTACTTCATGGATGGCGAGACCAAGACTTATATCGACGTTGCTCCCCGCGACACCGATGCTTCCAAGGCGAATATCGCTCTGACCGCAACGCCCTCGGCAGTTTGGGTCTATGACGAAGCACACAATCTTTACACCGCAACCCTTGGTGAACACAGCTTCTACCTTGGTACGTACAGCACTTTCACTACGGTTTCTGTTTCGAACACCTCGTATATCACCGGTGAAAACGAATCGAAGATCGACAATGGTCAGTATCCCGCACGCTTCTATACTCTCAAGGCTGAAGAAGCAGGCGCTGTTGCTCCCTCCGTGGTAGCAAAGCCCACCACCGATAAGGCTTATAAGTTCGCATTCAACAACAAGAACTCTATCTTCTACTTCACCGGTAAGATGAGCGGCTATTACATGGCTACCTCTGAAGACGTGAAGGATGCTGTTGACGTTTACGTTGAAGCAGTAGAAGGCGGCTTCCGTTTCTACTTCATGGATGGCGAGACCAAGACCTATATCGACGTTGCTCCCCGCGACACCGATGCCGCTAAGGCAAATATCGCTCTGACCGCAACTCCTTCCGCAGTATGGACTTATGATGAAAAGCATAACCTCTATACCGCAAAGCTTGGCGATCACACCTTCTATCTCGGTACTTACGGTACCTACACCACCATCTCTGTTTCGAACACCTCGTACATCACGGGTGACAACGAAGCGAAGATCGACGTTGAGCAGTTCCCCGCACGCTTCTATGAGCTTGTTCCCGTAGCAGGCGGTGAAGACGGCGGCGAAGAAGACGAAAAGCCCGCTCCTACTCCCAATGACGAGCCTGTTGCCAAGAAGGCATACAAGGTCGTTCTCGCGCAGAACAACATCGGTAAGCTCTTCTATCTTACCGGCGGTGTTGACGGCAGAACTCTTGCTGTTACCGAAAACAAGGCTCTTGCCGCTGACGTTTACCTCGAGGCAAACGGCGACGGTTACAGCTTCTACGTTCTCGACGGTATGACGCAGGTTTACGTTACCCTTTACCTCAACGAAGACGGCAAGGCTGCTCTTACCTTCAGCGAGACCGCAACCGCATTCACCTACGATCCTTATCTCAAGGCTTGGACCGCAAAGATCGATGACGTAACCTACTTCCTCGGTAACACGGGTATGTACAACAACGTTTACGCATGCCTTGCTTCCTTCCTTACCACCGAAACCAGCGGCAAGACCCAGTTCACCGCAGTGATCGAAGCATTTGACCTCGATACCGCGTTTGAAACCGAAACCGCATACAAGTTCGGTCTCTATCAGGCTAACCTCGGCAAGACCCTCTATCTTGACGGCGGTGTCAGCGGCAAGTATCTGACCACCACCACCAGCCCCATCAAGGGCGTTGATGTATACGCAGAGCTTTACAGACTCGGCGGCTACAAGTTCTACATCCTTGTTAACGGCGAAAAGGCTTACATCGATATCACCGCAGGCGCTTGCTCCTACGCTGAAACCACCGACTCTGTCTTCAGCTACAATGCTGAGATCGACGCATGGGTAACCGACGTTGACGGTACCGATTACTATCTCGGCACCTACAACAGCTTCAATACCGTTTCCGCTTCCAAGACCTCTTATATCAATGCGGACAATACCGGTAAGACGCAGTTCCCCGCAGGCTTCATGTCTGTTTATCCCCTGGATCTCATCGACGATATCAACCTCCTCGTTGAAGAGGGCGTTGCTTACAAGTTCATGATCAACCAGGCTAATCTCAAGAAGACCCTTTACGTAAACGGCAAGATGAACGGTTATTACTATGCAACCTCTGAGTACTTTGCAGACGGTGTTGATTTCTTCGCTGAAGAAGTTGACGGCGGCTACGCATTCTACTTCATGAACGGCACAGCTAAGACCTATATCAACCTCGTTAAGAGCGGCAACTATAACAACGTTGTCTTCTCGACGAGCGCTTACGCTACCTTCGTTTACGATTCCACCGTTAAGGCTTGGACGACTGTACTGAGCGGTCAGACCCTCTATCTCGGTACGTATAACAGCTTCAACACGGTTTCCGCATCCAAGATCTCCTACATCAACGCAGGCAATACCGGCGTTTCGCAGTTCCCCATGACCCTGACCTATGCTGATCTCAATACCGCTCCCGAAGAAGGCGTTGCGTATAAGATCGCTCTCAATCAGGTCAAGGCAGGCAAGTATCTCTACCTCACCGGCGGTGTTGACGGCAGATACCTCAAGACCACTGTCAAGGGCAGCGAAGCTTGCGACATTTACGTTGAGATGGATGGCGACGGCTACAAGTTCTACACACTTGACGGCACCACCAAGAAGTATCTTGATATCTATTTCAACAGCTCCGATAAGCTCTCGATCCAGTTCAGCGCTGAAGGTGACGTATTCGTTTACAATGCGGCTACCAAGGCTTGGTCTACCACCGTTAACGGTGCTGAATACTACTTCGGTACTTACAATACCTTCGAAACCGTTTCCGCTTCCGCTGTTTCCTACATTACGGCAGAAAACACCGGTGTTTCGCAGTTCCCCGCAGGTCTCACCTTCGCAGGTCCCGACCCCGTTGAACCCGAACCCGAAGAACCCGAAACGCCCTCCGAAGGCACCAGCGCAAGTATCTCCTTTGCCAATAAGGCTCAGCGTACTGTATTTAATACGTCCCAGCAGGTTTGGGTACAGAACGGTATTACCGTTACCAATAACAAGGCTGCTTCGACCTCGAACGTTGCTGACTACGCAAATCCTGCCCGCTTCTATGCTGCTTCTCAGCTGATCGTTGAATGCAAGGGCATGACGAAGATCGTCTTCACTTGCGGCAGCTCGAAATATGCAGACGCTCTCAAGAACTCGATTTCCGGCGCTACCGTAACCGTTTCCGGCTCGGTCGTTACCGTTGTTCTTCCCGCTGCTGCTGACAGCTTTACTGTTGCTAAGCTCTCCGCTCAGGTCCGTGTTGCTTCTATCGAAGTTATCGCAGGCTAATGACAACCAACACAAAAAACCTCCCTTATGGGAGGTTTTTTGATTAAAAAAAGCACCTGACGTAACGGGTGATGTCCTTAGCGGAGAATATGAAAAGCGCTATTAAGTGCGAGCATCGCATTTGACCGGTCAAATGCTTTATGGGCTAAGCCCAACCCCTTATACAGAAGAAAGAGCAAACACGCAAGGCGTAAAAAACCTTATGTTTCTGCTCTTTTTCTGTTAGTGAAGTTTTCGCTACCGCGAAAGTGAAGTTGCTACGCAGTGAAGTTTGTGCTACGCACAAGTGAAGTTAAGTTTGCCCATCACTTCGCCGTCAGGCGAAACTTCACTCACAAAGTGAACTTCACAATCGAAGATAACTTCACTTGCCCGTAAGGGCAAACTTAGTTTTAGCGTGATACTCCGTTAAGAGTATCACGCTAACCGTTGGGTGCTTTTTTATAGAATATGCAACTGTTAGTTGACAGTGTTACTCTCTCAGCGCGTGGAAGACATCGAGGTCGGTGCGCTCGGTCGACATCGGGGTGATCGAGATATGACCTCTCGTGACGGCATCGGTATCGTAGGAGATATCGTTTCTGTCATGATAGACCATCACGCCGACCTGACGGTAAAGATTTTCGCCGCATTTTTCAAAATCGTCGGAATAGTACGCACAGCCCTGACGGGTGATGATGATCTCCTTGCCTTCGGCGGGAATGTTCACGTTATAGAGCATATGACGGTCAAGAAGACGGCGGTCTTCAAAATAGCGAAGCACACGGTCGAAATGCTTTGCCGCGCCGTCAAGGGTGTCGGGCGCGGTGGAAAAGGCGATCGCCGCTTTGGCGTTCTGATGATATGCCTCGTAGATCGCGCCGACCGTACCTGAATAGACGATATCCTTACCCATGTTAAAGCCGGCATTCATACCCGAAAAGATGAGATCGTATTCTTCCTTGAGTCCGACAATGCCGAATCTGACGCAGTCGGCAGGGGTGGAGGCAACGGCATAGGCTCTGACATCGGGAAAGAGCTTTTCTTCGGTGATCTCAAAGGGCGAGATGATATTGATTCCGTGACTTTTACCGCTTTGCTCAACCTTGGGGGCAACGACGGTGACCTCACCGAGACCCCTTGCCCAGTCGGTCAGAAGATAAAGCCCGCGTGCCGAGATACCGTCGTCATTGGTGATCAGAATTTTCATAACCATCCCCCGTTATTAGCCTTGTAGTCGCCGAGAAGCTGATCGGCCTCCTTGATAAGCGCGTTCATTTCCTTACGGGTGTAGGCGGTAGCGCCCGATGCCATAGCATGACCGCCGCCGTGATAGCGTTCGGCAAGGGAATTGATGGTAACAAAACGGGAGCGCAGTCTGACACGGATCGTTCCGTCGCCGTTGTCAATGAAGGCGATCCAGATGAGCGAGCCTTTGATCGAATCGAGCGCCGAAACAACGGCAGAGGCGTCCTCGCGCGAGAGATGGAATTTCTCCTGCATCGCTTCGGTCACGTGAATGTAGGCAACACCGTTTTCGGTGATCTTCATCTTGCGGTAGACCTCGGCGCGGAATTTGAGAACGTCAAAATCGTTGAGATAGAGATGCGCGTACAGGGTGTCGGTGTCGATGCCCTGATTCAAAAGGATGCCCGCAAGCCGCAGTGTCTCGCCCGAGACCGAGCGGAAACGGAATCTCCCTGAATCGGTGACCATACCCGTGTAGAGATAGAGCGCCGCCTCGGGCGTCATGGTAAGGGAATCCTTGAAGGTATCGTAGAAGGATGCGATCATTTCACAGCAGGAGGATGCCTCCTCCTCGACCCAGAGAAGATCGCCGTAGGGATTCACGTTGATGTGATGGTCGATCTTGATCAGCTCCTTACAAAGGGTGTATTTGCCCGAGGAAATACGGTCGGGGGTTGCGGTATCGAGAACGATAGCGAGAGCCCCCTCGTAAAAGCTATCCTCAGCTTCCTTTTCGTCCTCACCGAGAAAAGCGAGATAGCCGCTTGACTGATTGTCAAGAAGATGGATCTCCTTTTCGGGAAAGGATGCCTTCAGAAGTGCCTGTAAACCTTTGGTTGCGCCCGTGCAGTCGCCGTCCATACGGATATGGCGGAACAGAAAGATGCGGTCATATTCCTTGATCTTATTGAAGATCGCAAGTTTTGCTTCGTAGCTCATAAGTCCTCCTTAGTGTTCGATCATGTGATTGAGGTCGTCAAGCATTGCCATGGCTTCCTCACAGTTTTTGACGGTAGCGCCGCTGGCTTTGGCATGTCCGCCGCCGCCGTATTTCACGGCAATGGGATTGATATTGTATCGGCTTGAGCGCAGCTCACAAAGAACACCCTCTTCGGTTTCGGTGAAATTGACCCAGATATCAATGCCCTTGAGATCAGCCATTGTACCGACCATGCCGCGCGAAACCGTGAAAATATCAACATCGAGAGCCTGAAGCTCTTCCTTGGTGGTGTAAAGATAGGCGACACCGTCCTCGGTGACGTTGATCTTCAGAACAAAACGCGCGCGGAGCTTGTTGCGTTCGAGATCGTCGGCATAGAGATTGCGATAGATCTCGGCGGTGTCAACCTTCTCTTCGAGAAGTCTCGCGGCAAGGCGGTGAGTCTGGGAGGTAGTGGAATCGTAACGGAACCTGCCCGAGTCGGTGACCATGCCCGTGTAAAGGGCAGTGGCGGCAACAGTGGGGATCACCAGTCCCGATTCGATAGCCAAGGCAACGATGAGACCGCAGCAGCTTTCAAATGAGGTATCTGTGACCTCATGCTCGCAGATGGTTTCGACAAAAATATGGTGATCGATTCGTGCGGTGGCTTTGGCGGTCTGATAACGGGTATCGCTGATGAGCGCCTTTGCCGAGGTGTCAAGAACGATGGCAAGGGCATCCTGATATGCTTCGTCGCTGACGGTGTCGGGGGTGGAATTCTCGATGAAGCCGTAGCGTCCGGGGGCATCGCCCACGATGTAGACTTCTTTCTCAGGAAAATTGGCTTTCAGGATCTCCGAAAGACCCACCTGAGAACCGATGGCATCTCCATCGGGCTTCTGATGGCGGTGAATGATAATGCGGGGGAAGGCGCGGATGGCGGTAAGAATCGCTTCAAACATGGCGTGTTCCTCTCTATATAGATGATATTGATCACTTTCGTAACATTTTATTATATCATAAAAAACAAGGTATTGCAAATGTTTTTTGAAAGTTTTTAAAAGAAATCAAAGGAAAAAAGGAAAAAACAGGAGTGCAGAAAAATCCGAATCGGCTTGCCGATTCGGAAAGGGGATGGGTTGATATGAAGTCAGCGTTTTTTGAGTCCAATCGCGACGAGAACGTCGGTGGTGGTAAGGGCGGTGGGCTGATACAGAAGCTCGTCGATTGAAAATGGCAACGGACAGTTGCCACAAAGCTTTATGAGCGCGCGGTTTGTCATGAGGCGCTCCTTTCCCTCACAAAGCGCGCGACAGAGCTTTTCGGGGGTGATGCGATCGAGGGATGAGAAGATCTCTTCCAGCGAGCCGTAGGATTTGAGAAGTTTGGACGCCGTTTTCGGTCCGATGCCGCGAATTCCTTTGATATTGTCGGAGGAATCGCCCACAAGTGCCTAGAAATCGGCGTATTCGACGGGTGTTATCCCAAAGCGAGCTTCGATCTCAGCAGGGGTCAGTACGGTGCTGTTCTCACCCCGATAACGCAGAACACTGACGTTTGGCGAGATCAGCTGAAAGAAATCCGAGTCAAAAGAAGCGATGACGATCTTGTGATCGCAACTGTAGGTTGTCACATATGCTGCCATCCAATCGTCGACCTCGCAACTAATGGTTTCCTTATACGGAATTTTCAGGACCGAAAGCGCCTTTTTCACGTAAGGAAGCTGGGAAAAAGGGTTGTCCTCCTCGGGAACGCGGGAATAATCGGGGCGGTCAGCCTTGTAGTCTTCGTCAAGAGCCTTGCGCGGATTCTCATGCTCGCCGTCAAAGAGAACGGCAATATGCGTGGGGGAGGTCATGCGGATGATCTTCAGAAGCGCTCCCACAAAGCCGATGACACCCTGGATCGGAACGCCCTCTTCATTCACGATGCGCGAGGGCATGCCGTAAAACATCTGAAAAAGAAGATTTGAGCCGTCGACAAGTAACAGAGTATTCATCTCAGCAAGTCCTCAAGTGTTGTCTTCAGCCTTTCGCTGTCACCGTCAAAGAGATAGCCCGTGATCCCGAGTGACCGTGCGGCTTCGATATTGTCGGCGCGGTCATCGACAAAAAGGCATTCCTCCGCCCTGAGCCGATAGGTATCAAGCAGAATGCGGTAGATTTTCGGGTCGGGCTTTGTGACGTGATATACTGCCGAGCAGACGATACCGTCAAAGAGCGAAAGAATGGGGAATTCGCGGATCCTCTCGGCAAAGGCAAGTGAGATGTTCGAAAGCAGATACAGCCCGACGCCACGCTCTTTCAGCCCGTGAACGAGGGACGCCATACCTTCGATCCCGGGCAGACGGTAATACCAGCTTGACATGATCTCGGGAAGCAGCTTGTGAAGGTGTGCGGGGAGGCGCTCTTGTCCCAGGGCAAGCCATTCTTCGTGTGTCAGAGTGCCTTCGTCGAGCCGTGACCAGTATTCGCGGCTGAAAAAGATCTCTTCGATCAGGGTTGCGTCCTCGGGGGTTTTCGTATAGCTTTTCGCAAGTTCACCCTCGTGAAATCTCACGAGGGTGTTGCCGTAGTCAAAAATAACGTTACGGATCATCGGATAAAACCTCTTTTGATCTTCAGAATCACAGCAAGGGAGAGAGCAAGAAGTGTCGCTGCCTTGAGAAGGCGTTTTTTGGTGCCTTCCTTGAAAAAGGTCGGGCGGGAGCTGATCTCGATTGCAGTCGACTCGATAGGACGCGCCCTGACGGCATCGGGATTATTTTCTGTTTCCTCAGAACGGCGGCTCTTCAGCGCGTTGATCGGGTCGGTCTCGCTTTCGAGCCTTAAAAGAAAATGCCTGAGGTAATCGACATCGTCCTCGCTGGCGAGCGGTTCATTCACGTCAGCGGTGCGCTGAAGCCGATGGTAGAGAAAACGCAGGGAACGAAGGGTTACGATCTCGTCGGAAAAGGCAGGATGAGAGCGTTTTTCACCCGGCGTGCAGGCATCCATGACCGAAAGATAGGTCGCGACCCCTTCACGGTAGCCGAGATGCCTGAGGGCATCATCAAGTGACTGATAGGCGGTAATAAAATCACGGTTGATCGCTTTGGCAAGCGTATTCATAGCGACTCCTTTAAGTCCTTGACGAATTTGCCGATCCCCTCGAGCGCCTTGGTGATGTGGGGAACGGAATAGGCGTAGGAGATGCGCGCGAAGCCCTCACCGCATTCGCCAAACGCCGTGCCGGGTACGATGGCAACGCGATAATCGTAAAGAAGCTTTTCGCAGAATTCCTCCGAGGAAAGCCCGAAGCCCGCGATCTTCGGAAATACGTAAAAAGCACCTTCGGGCGCAAAGCATTCAAGCCCGATCTCTTCAAGCCCCTTGAGGATGTAGTGACGGCGGCGGTCATATTCCGCCTTCATCTCTTCAATATCGGCATCTCCGTTTTTCAAAGCCTCAATAGCGGCAAACTGACTCTGCGTAGGGGCGCACATGATGGCGTACTGATGGATCTTGTACATGCCGCGTGTGATCTCCTTGGGCGCGAGGGTATAACCAAGGCGCCAGCCCGTCATGGCGTACGCTTTTGAGAAGCCGCCAACCACGACCGTGCGCTCGCGCATGCCCTCAAGCGAGGCGATAGATACGTGACGCTTGCCGTAGGTCAGCTCAGCGTAGATCTCATCGGACAAAACGGCGATATTGGTATCACGGAGCATGGCGGCGATCGCCTCAAGCTCCTCTTTTTCCATGATAGCGCCCGTCGGGTTGTTGGGAAAGGCGAGAATGAGAAGCTTGGTCTTCTCGGTGAGTACCGCCGCAAGCTCCTCGGGAGTGAGCTTGAATTTATTCTTTGCCGTCAGGGGAAGACGGACGGGGATCCCACCCGCCAAAGTGACGATGGGCGCGTAACAGACAAAGCACGGCTCGGGGATAATGACCTCATCCCCGGGTGTTACCAGCGCGCGGACGGTGATATCAATGGCTTCCGAGCCGCCCACCGTTGTGAGGATCTCATTTTGGGGATCGTAATCAAGAGAAAAACGGCGCTTCATGTAGGCGGCGATCTCACGGCGGCATTCCATGAGACCCGCGTTGGAGGTATAGTAGGTCTTGCCGCGCTCAAGACTCTCGATGGCTGCCTCGCGGATATGCCAGGGTGTCACAAAATCAGGCTGACCGACGGTGAGCGCGGTGACATCCTTCATGTTGTCAAGCAGATCGAAAAACTTACGGATGCCCGAGGAGGGAAGTGCCGCAATGTGTTGGGGGATCAGGGTATTGTAATCGATCATACGGGGCAGCTTCCTCTTTCATCTTCTTCGGGGGTCTGGTAGATCACGCCCTTGTCCTTGTATTTCTTAAGGACAAAGGAGGTCGAGGTGGCGGTGATGCAGTCCATCGGCGCCAGCTTCATGGCGACGAACTGCGCAACCTCGCGAAGTGTCTTGCCTTCGATAATGAGCTGAATATCATAGCTGCCGCTCATGAGACAGACGGAGGTGATCTCAGGGTAGTTCAGAAGCTTTTCGGCGATCTTGTCAAAGCCACGGTCACGCTGCGGAGTGACCTTCAGCTCGATGACTGCCGACACGATCTCACGGTCGGTCTTATCCCAGTCTATCAGCGCCTTATAGGCGACGATCGTTCCGTTTTTTTCATATTCCGAAATGGCGCTCCTGACCTCATCCTCACTCAGTGAGAGCATGGAGGCGATCTCCTTTGGAGTAAGACGGGTGTCCTTTTCCAGTAAAGTCAGAATGGTATCCATCGTTAAATCCTTTCTGTAGGGGTATTTATATTTGAATATACTATTATACCACAGCAACAAGCGTTTGAAAAGGGTTTTCCTGACTTTTTATTGAAAAATTTTTCGAGGGGAAAGGAGGTACACCGGCTTCCCCGATCAGGCTGTGTTAAACTGAAAGAAAAGCTTGATTCTGAAAAAGTTTTTCTTTTTTTCAAAAACCCCTTGCAAATTATGAAGGATTGTGCTATGCTATATGTGTAAAAAGTATACATAGATTGAAGTGATAGTAACAAAATGAAACAACCTCTTTACTGTTCCACCGGCACGATGGTGGGACGTGCCAATAACTGGAACCATCGCCTGTTCGTGGAATACAGCGGTGAGATCGCCGCGGACGGTTACGAGCTGATGATGGTCAACGCTTATTACGAAAAGCTTACGGAGCTTGTCAGCGATGCTTTGAAGAGCCGTCTGCCCTTTGGTGTGATCCACGCCGAAAAGGATATCGGCTTTTATCTTGGTGGCGACGAGGATGACCGCAAGGAAGCCCTCAGGCTTTACGGCATCAACTGTGCTGTCGGTAAGGCTGTCGGTGCCGGGAAGATCGTTCTCCATCTCTGGAGCGGACGGCGCTCGGATGAGTTTCTTGAGAGAAACCTTTCGGTGCTTGACGATCTGTATGAACTGAGCGAGAAGGCAGGGCTTTTGCTTGTGATCGAAAACGTTCCCTGTGCCTTTCACGATCCCATTACCAATCTTTCGCGCGTGAAGACCGCTCGCCCCGATGCCCGTTTTGTCTATGACGTGCGCTTCGGCGCCTTTCATGAGCAAAATCGCAGGATCGTATCCTCGGGCGCCTTAGAGGACGGAACGGTATCCCATCTTCACGTCAGTGACTATATCGGACCGCCCCACGATTTTTCTTCTCTCCGTCCGATTCCGCATCTCGGTGAGGGTATCATCGGTATGGAAGCACTGCTTTCCGAGATCGCGCCCCGTTTCGGCGGCAGTGTGACCCTGGAAAGCCCCGAGATCCTCGTCGACCGCGTGGCGTATGACGTCATCAACCGCGATCTTTTGTTCATCAAGCGGATCTTTGATGCCGCTGACAATATCCATTCAACATAACGGAGGTAACGTATGGTAGGTTTTTATATTTGTACGGTAGCTGCCTTGCTTTCTGTGCTACTCGCTGCCGGCTGGGGCATCTTCTGTCTGTTTTTCAAACGCTTTAACGAGCGTAAGTGGTGGAATACCGCGCTGATCGTCTTCTCAACGGGAGCGATCGTAGCGGGCGGTTTTCTTTACATTGGCTATTACACGCTGCTGAGTACCGCGGCGACCGAGAACGTCAGCGGTGTTATCGTTAAGTGGTATGAGAGTATCGGTACCATCATCCACGATACGTATCAGCTGTTCTCCGCCGACAGCGATTACACCGGCACCTTCCAGGACATCAATCTGATCCTTTCCGAGAAGCTTGCCGACGGCACGCTTGTGATGTCCAAACAAAACGAGAATTATTTTCTCCTTTACCGTTGTGTATACGCTGTGGTGTATGCCCTTGCTCCCATCCTCACCCTCGGTGTCGTTCTCACGGTCTTCAAGTCACTTGCCGCCAAGCTCGTCTATCGCCTTCGCATCTTTTCGGACGTTTACATTTTCTCCGAGCTGAACGAACGCTCGCTGGCGCTGGCAAACAGCATTGCGGCAAACGGCTCCCGGGCATTGAAGGATCAGTATAAAAACGCGCAAAATACGCTGAATGCCGACTATGAGACCCGCCGCAAGCGTGAGATCAAAACGGTGGAAAAGGAATATCGCGCATGCCTGAAAAACCGTGAAAACGAGATCCTTTACGCGGAAAGCATGGGCATTGAGCCAAATCTTGATAAATATCCTCTTCCCAAGATCCGTACCGTCAGCTGTGTTGAACCGATCAAGCCCGCCGATCGCTCGATGATCGTTTTCCTCGGCGTCGAAGAGAATAACGACGAGGAGATCGAGCTTGCTGAAAACGCGAGAGGCATCGGCGCTCTCGTCTTCCGCACCGGCGTTCTGACGACCAATCTCAAGGAGGGTTGGTTCGCGCGTTTTCTCCTGTTCATCTTCAAAAGAAAGCGTAATATGAACTTTTTCCTGATCGGCGAGAATGAAGCGGAAAACGTGGATACCGCCATCGGACTTCTGGCAAAGGTCGCTTTGCGCGATCACACGAGAGTGTTTGTGTTCTCGGACAGCCCCGAAAGTGAACTGCTCCTGAAGAGCGCGGGGGATGAGACCCGTGAAAAGGTACGCAGAAAGAAAGAAGAAAAATACGAAGCACGCTACCGCAAGCTCAGCCCCGCGCGTAAGCAAAGGGTCGATGCCCGCAAGCAGAGAAAAGAAGATAAAAAGAACGCGAAAAAGAGAAAAGCGCTTGAAGAAAAGCGCGCGCTCATCGAAAAGGATCCCACCAATTTTGAGCTTTACGTCGAAAAGGGTGAAAGTGACTATCGCGGCGGCGCTCTTGTCAAGCGTGTCAACATCATCCGCTCACTGATCTATCATACGCTGTATAACTTCGTTTTCAGAGCCGATCTTGAAGAAAAGCACAAGGAAAACGCGCAAAAGCTCGAGGCTGAGCGCACCGAAGAAATGACAGCCCTCCTCAGTGATGAGATCTCCCGCCACGCCTTCGGTGAAGAAGACAAGGCGCTCTTTGTCAAGCTGGTGTCCGAGATGATCATGGCTTACGGCGAATATCACGAAGAATACCGTGAAAAGCTTTTTGAGGAGCTGAAGGAACACATTCTGAAGACCACCGAGTCGGATTTCTGCCTTGACACAATGAAAACGCTTGTGAAGCAGTATAACGATCAGAAGAATCTGAAGCGTAAGGACCGTGTCAGCTTTGGTGAGCTTCTGAAAAAGTACGTGATCGTCGGTCTGCGGGAAGAAGATGAAAATAAGCGCTTGACTAAGGAACAGGGAACCGCTCTTCTTTCTGTGATCGGTGGCTTTGTCAAGGCGCATCCCTACCTTTCGGATGAGACCAAGAGCGATTTCGATAGCCTTGCCGACAAATTCCTTGAGGATAAAACCGATATTCCCGCTGCGGTAAAAGACGCGATCTATCCCCTTGCCAAGGCGTTCTTTACCGAATATCCGCTGTCTGACGGCGGTGAGAACGGTACGCTTATTGAGAAGCTGATCGCCCTGTCGAAGAAGCGCCGCGCGGAAGATAAGTCGATCAAGGCTACCGTCAATTCCGAGCTTGAAAACGTTCTGAACATTTTTGAGCGCGCCGTTTTAGTCCCGGGTAACTCGGACAACGAGGACGTCTTTGAAGATGGAACTGCTTCCCAAAATGCCGACAAGCCGAAAAAGGTGATCTCCGCCGTGGTGATCGGTATGGGTCTCCACGGAACCGAAATGCTCAAGGGTCTTTCGTGGTACGGTCAGATGTCGGGCTATGAGCTGTATATCAATGCCTACGACCGCGACAAGAACGCACGCTCCCGCTTTGCGGCGCAGTGTCCTGAGCTGATGAGCGCACAGTACAACGGCGCGGGCGCTGACGGTGAGGATGCCTATCACATCGACATTCATCACATCGATATCGACAGTGAAGAGTTTATCAACCATCTGAAGACGCTTCCCACCATCACCTACGTTGCCGTTTGTCTCGGTAATGATGAAAAGAACCTTGAAATGGCAGTAAAAATGCGTTCGCTCTGCGAAAAGATGGGCGCGCATCCGATGATCCAGGCGATCCGCTATAATCTCGGCGAAAACGAGGACTTCAGCAAGGCGAAGAACTACAGAAGACAGGAATATCACATCGACCTGATCGGCGATATGAAGAGTCTGTACTCAGTCGAAGCTATCATCGGCTCGCAGTATGAATACGAGGCTCTTTCCCGTCACATGAAGTGGGGCGGCGAGCGTTCCTTCTGGGAATTTGAATACAATTACAATTCCTCTATCGCCTCCGCCATCCATGCCCGCGCGAAAAAGAAGCTTAAGATCCCGGGCACCGAGGTCGACGCAGAACAGAGACTTGTCAAATACGGAGATAAAAAGAACTTCCATGTGATCGATAATCTCCGCCGTCTGGAGCATCGCCGCTGGAATGCCTATATGCGTTCCGAAGGCTATACGCATGGCAAACGTAACGATCTTGCCAAGACTCACCATTGCCTCGTTCCTTTTGACGAGCTTAGTGAAGGCGACAAGCAAAAAGATGACGATTAATGGCACACAACAAAAACAAGACCTGCCGCGGCAGGTCTTGTTTTTTCGGGAATATGGTTATTCTTCGGAGGCAAGAAGGGAAAGCGTATGACGGTCGGGGGTACTGTCAAAATATTTCTCAAGAACCAAGCCGAACAGCGTTTCCTGAGGCGCGGCTTTCCCGAAAAGCGTCATCGAAGAGCGCAGCTTAAGCGCATCGATAGGCTGTCCCATCAGGCGTATGGGATCGCTTTCCTTATGCGCGAGAATGACCCCTGTGATCTCTAAAAGGCGGCTTCTCAGCGTCGGCTCTTCGAGATAGGCGCGGGCATCTTCGAGTGACTCAATGCCGTAATACCGAGCGGTCGGGCTTCTGCCGAGCGCTTTCAGCTGCGGAAAAATAAACCAGATCCAGTGGGACTGCTTTCTGCCGTTTTTCATTTCACGGAGCGCGGTTTCGTAATAGTCATCCTGGGCTTTGAGAAAGCGTTGGGTGTCAAGCATGGCATAATTCCTTTCAGATTCGGTACCGATACTATACCATAAGAGCGCCCAAAAGTCAAGACGGCGTTTTTCAACTCTTGTTTAGCTTTCGCCTTTCATCTTGAAAAGTGCCGATTTTTATGCTACACTGCAGTCAGGACAGCATAAAACCGTTCAAAAGATTTAAACAAGAAGGAAGTTGACAGCATGGTACAAAAACAACGTGAAAAGCGTAAGATCGTAAAAAAAGGAAAATGGTGGTTTCGACTTCTGAAGCGCATGATGAAGATCCGTTATAAGCCGCCTGTGTTCTGTTATCTCGGAAAGCCCTTTGAAGACGGCTCGATCATCATTTCCAATCATGAGGGAACAGACGCACCTATGGCGCTCGAAATGTATCTTGACCGAAAGCTCCGCATGTGGGGTGCGGGTGAGATGAATTCGGGAGTCATCGCGCTGTACCGTTATCAGACCAAGGTCTATTACTGTGAAAAAAAACACTGGCATCCGGTGGGCGCGTATACCTTTTGTCTTATCGCGTCCCCTTTGACAAATCTCTTTTACAAAGGACTTAATCTGATCTCAACCTGGCGTGACGTACGTTTTTGCAAGACACTTCGTGAAAGCATGGCAGCAATCAAAAGGGGCGAAAGCGTCGTTATTTTTCCCGAGGATTCCTCAAAGGGATATCTTTCTGAGTTAGAAGGCTTTTACCACGGCTTTCTTTCTCTTGCCAAGCATCTTCTGAAAAAAGGCGTTGACGTGCCGATCGTGGTCAGCTATTTTCAGAAGGAGCAGAACCGCTATCTCTTTGATGAGGGAGTTCTGTATTCCGAGCTTATCGCGCGCTATGGCGATCACGATACGATCGCCGCTCATTTGCTTGAGCGCTGCAATGAATTGGGCAGGATGCCCCGGAGCAAGGCGTCCTGAGACATGTCCATCTTAAACCACTGCCGAAACAGACTTTCGTGTTTGTTTCGGCAGTCTCTTTTTACGGAATTTCGGTTTGCTGTCTTGCAAATTTTTTCTATGTGTGGTATACTGAGACGAACTGAAAAGAGGTGAGAATGTGGAAAAACGCAGTGTGACGGTGGAAAACGTGACGGGCGAGATGAAGATCCGTGACTATATGAAATTCCGCCTTGGGTTTTCCTCTTCGCTGATCGGCAAGGTGAAGTATGGTGGTGTCAGGCTGAACGGAGAGGTCGTGCATATGCGTGCGGCGGTGAAAAACGGAGATGTGATCGAGGTGGAATATCCCGAAGAAAACAGCGAAAACGTTCTTCCGATGGCGATCCCTCTGACGATCCTGTATGAGGATGAGGATATACTTGTGGTGGATAAGCCGTGCGATATGCCCATTCATCCCTCACGAGGCAACCATCTGCCGACGCTTGCCAATGCGGTGCGTTACTATATGGGCAGGGATTTTGTTTTTCGCGCGATCACACGGCTTGACCGCGACACCTCGGGTGTGGTGCTGATCGCTAAAAATCAGCTCTCGGCGGCGGTTTTGGGGCGTGAGATCATGGCGCAAGGCATGAAAAAGCTCTACCGTGCGCGTGTTACAGGCATTCCCGAGCCGAGGATGGGAGAGATCTTCGCACCCATCGTGAGAGAAAGCGAGGATTCGATCCGCCGCGTTGTCCGTGAGGACGGCAAGGACAGTCTCACACGCTACCGTGTCATTTCGGTCGACGAAGAAGGCAATGCTCTTTGCGAGGTCGAGCCGGTGACGGGAAGAACGCACCAGATCCGTGTTCACATGGCACACATCGGACATCCGCTGAAGGATGATTTCCTGTACGGCACACAGCCGGGTGAGAGGGTTTACGAGCTTCGCTGTGTATCGCTTTCCTTTACGCATCCTTTAACAAAAAAAAGAATGACCGTTTCGGTCAGGGAGGTATGATATGAAACGAAAAAAAGTCAGGATCTTTGTATACGTCGCGCTGGCACTGCTCTGTACCGCCGCGATTGCTTTGTTTATTTCGGAGCTTGTGACGGATGAGGACTTTCCCGCTGTCGCCATGATCCGCACGCTGGTGATCCTGGGAGGTGCTGCCGTTACCTTGGTTCGTATCACGCCCCGAAAGGGTCTGTCCTATTATGAAAATTCTTACCGCAGGGAATTGGGCTTTGCCTTTGAATGGGATCCTTCTTCGAGAAGGCGTCTTCTGAAGGCGATCAAGGCGTATAACGAGGACCGTTATGAAAAAGCCGCTCTCATTCTTCGCGATCTGAAGCACGTTTGCCGTACGCTTGAGGATTTCAGGGCGGTACAGCTCTTCACAGGGCTTGTTTTTTCCGATGTCGGAGAGCTTGCGCTTGCCGCCGCCGCATATGAAGAGGCGATCGCTTCGGGTATCTCGGATTCGCAGATCTACTCAAATCTCGGTTTCGTGCATGCCAGAAACGGCGATCAGGAACGCGCGGTGATCTCGTACCGGAATGCGATCGGCTGTAATCCGAACAATCCCTTTGCCCATAACAATCTCGCACAGCTGCTCTGCCGACTTGGACGATATGAGGAAGCGATCGAGCCTGCGGAGAAAGCACTTTCACTGAATTATACGATGTATCAGGCGGCAAACGCGCTTGCACTGGCGTATCGTGCGCTTGGGGATATGGAAAACTCCCAAAAGTATTTTCGGATCGCGGTCATGAATGGCTCGGACAGAGAGTCACTCCTGAAGGCGCTTGAGAATGTAGAAGTCTGACATGTTTTTTGTAACTTTTGACAAAAATACATTGCGTTTTTTGACCGAAAATGACAAAGAAAAGACAGTTTTTTGCAATGCAACGCGAAAAAGAACAGAGAAAATCAATAGAAAAAGACAGAATCACCAAAAAAAAGATATCGGTTTTGTGCAATTATCCAAAAAGAAGCACGCCGATGTGTAGATTTTGGTGATTTCTTGATAAAACCCTTGACAAAATCGCAAATATTTAGTAAAATGAGCGTGGATATTTCCAATTATTTTAAGGAGGAAATTATGAAACGTATTATTTCACTCACCCTTGTTCTCTGTATGCTTTTCTGCATGTTGCCCGTGTTCTCGATGGCAACCGCGGCAGCAGAAGGAGAAGTAGCCTCCGGTCTGAACGCAACGCTGTATCAGCTTGTATGCGCGCAAGACAAGTATAATGAAAGATGGGGCGACTACGAAGCAATCATCCAGGGTAAAAACGGCAGAGGTGCTGATTGCAGCTATAACGACTCGAAGCATTTCGACGCTTCGATCGATACGATGCTGAAGATCTCCAAGGAATGGCCCGAATTCTCGGGACAGACCTCCTCTACCATGGATCTGCTTGATAAGAACGGCTACATCCTCAAGTGGGACGGTACCGTAACCGCAACCGAATCGGGTACATATTACCTCGTCGGCAGAAAGATCGACAACGGCTTTGTTGCTTTTGTGGATCAGAACGACGACGGCGTTTTCAGTGCCGATGAAAAGTTCTATGAATACTGGGCTGAAAACCATTGGTTTGACGGCGGCGAAGACAGACTTCTCACCGACCTTGGCGGCTTCACTCTCGAAGCAGGCGTTGAAACCAAGATCCAGCTTTGGTATCTTGAGATCGAAGGCGGCGACGTTTGTCAGATCAATGTTTCGAAGAACGCTGACGGTGCTGATGACAAGAGCTTTGCAGATCAGGGTCTTACCCTTGCTCTTACCAGAACCTGCTACGTTTCGAACATCGTTTCGAACCATGACCGCGTTAACGCTGTGGTCCCTCAGGGTGTCGGCGGCGGCGCTTGTACGAGAGACGATCACAACAAGGATAATCACGACGGCAACTGCTCTTCCTGCACTGATGCGGCTAACCAGACCTATGATGCTTCTATCGCAGGTCTTAAGGCTGAAATGTTCGAGCTTGCCAAGATCACTCTTCCCAGCTTTGAAAAGGACGCTTTCCAGGGTCTTTCGAAGTATGGCTTCCTGTACGAAGACTCCCTGATTGAATATACCGGCTATATGACCACCTCCGACGGCGGTGAATATCAGTTCGGTACGGCATCTGTTGATAACTGTCTCATGATCGAGATCGAGATCAACGGAACCTGGACCCGTGTTTACGAATTCTGGGCTTCCAAGGTCTGGAACGACGTGTCTACCACCTGGTCCGAAACCAAGGTAAATCTTGAAGCAAACACCTCCTATCCCATCCGTGTATCGTATCTTGAGATCGATGGCGGCGAAGGTCTTACCACCAAGGTCAAGATCAACGGCGAGGAATTCGGTATCCTTGAAAAGGTCGCTTTCACGACCGCAAAGCCTACTGCTCCCGTTAAGCCCACGCAGATCAATCTCTTTGACGGCACCCAGGAATGGTACTATAAGACCTCCGGTGCAGGCAACGAATTCCAGATCCGTGACAACGCCTGGATGACCGATCCCGCAGTTTACGGCACTTGGGATAAGGCAGCAAATCCCGGCTCGCACTGGGGCACTGCTGAAGATCCTGCAAACAACCAGTCCCTTTGGGCTGTTACCACCTTTGAGATCGCAAGCCTTGCTGAAGTTGAAGGCTATGAGCTGATGATGAGAATCGCTTATGACGATAACATCCGTATGTATGTCAACGGTAAGCTTGTCAACATCGAGCTTGGCTGGAGCAACGGTACCGCAACCTGGAGCCTCGGCGAAGAAGCTTCCGAGATCCTCAAGGAAGGCACCAACACCATCGCTATGAAGCTCGTTCAGGGCTGGGGCGGTTCGAGTGTCAATGTGGAATCCGTATATCTCACGCTTGAAGACAACGGCAACAATCCTTATGAATACAAGTACTTTGATGCTCAGGGCAACAAGGTAAGCGGTATCATCACCACCGCTGACGAATGGCTCGCTTATGCGGCGATCGTCAACGAAAAGGGCGGCGATGGTACGAGAAATGACCGCATCCTCATCGCGGCTGACCTTGACTTCGCAGGCAAGGAATGGATCCCGATGAACGTTTATATCGGACGTATCTTCGGTGACTATCACACCTTCAAGAACATCACCTACACCGCAACCGTTGATGCTACCGGTAAGGGCGAAGGCGCGAACGTCGGTCTTCTGACCAACAGCCTTGCCAATAACAACGCTAACGGTCACGTAGAAAACCTCACCTTTGAAAACTGCAAGCTGACTGTCAATGCGACGAACGGCGCGGGCAATGAATTTGCTATCGCAGGTATCGTAGCGGGTATGGTTGACCGCGGCAGAATCGAAAACGTTACTGTCAAGGGCTCGACCATCGACGGTAATGCCGCTGCAGCCGGTGCTGTAGCCGGTGTTGCTTGCTGGAACTTCGATGATAACGGCGTTCACGTTGAAAACTGTGCTGTCATCGACACCACCGTTACCGCTACCAAGGTAGCAGGCGGCGCTGTTGCATATGCAAGAGGCGGCGATACCGTTCGCATCGGTAACGTTTACGCTGAAAACGTCACGCTCAACGCTCCTAACTCCGGTATCGCTTACGGCGCACTTTGGGGCTGGGGTGAAAACGTTAAGCTTTACTCCACCACTCTTGCAGGTGAAAACAGAATCGGTCAGACTCTCGCTTCGAGTCCCGATGCCGATTACACCTTCTACTATCAGATGAGAGAAAACGGCGACGGAACCTATGATTACAGAATCATCTGTGTTGCCAACAAGGCATGGGCTACCGCTAAGGAATCCATCGAAGTCAATATCAGCTTCTTTGCGGGCGCTGCTGAAAAGAGCACCACGCAGGTTGCCGATACTGTATACGAAAAGGTTACCGCAACGGCTGACGGTCTTACCGAAGTTTACTCCGCTGATGCTGAATCGGTTATCTTCGGTTGGATTATTGAAAACGTTCCCGCTGACTATGTGGAAGAAGCTCCCGTAGCTGAAATCAACAATTAATTTACATTTACCATAATCATTTAGAAAGGTCAGGATCTTATTATGAAGTACGAAACTCCCGTTGTTGCTATCGAAGTTCTCAACACGAATGACGTCGTTCTCGTTTCCGGCGTTAAGGTTGAAACCGAAGGCGGCCTTAAGGTCGTTGATTGGGATCAGCTCGCATAAGTAAGCTTATCTCCAAACCCAAAAAACAACACCCGCTTTTGTGGGTGTTGTTTTTTTGGGCATAATGACAAGAAGAAAACCGTATAATTTGTATAGATGTGTATCAATAAGGGACAAAAATCGTGAGATTGCCCAAAAACATGTGCGTGTTTTTGTCAATCAATACAAAATATAAAAAATAAGGTGTAGAATTTTGCGAATTCTTCATAATGCACTTGACTTTCTTGATTAAATTTAGTAAAATATAGGCAGTACAGTTGAAGAAATAAGCAGCATTGGTGAGATTCCGCATAGCGGTTTTGAGCTTTGCTCCCCATCTTCAGGCATATCCATATTCCGAAAATTTAATTTGAAAGGAAGGACTTTCTCATGAAATATGAAACCCCTGTAGTAGCCATTGAAGTTCTGAACACGAACGACGTCGTTCTTGTTTCGGGCGTCAAAGTTGAAACCGAAGGCGGCCTTAAGGTCGTTGACTGGGATCAGCTGGCTTAATTCAAATTGAATGAACGAAAAGGACTTTTGCCCTCGGGCAAAAGTCCTTTTTGCTTTATAGGATGGAAAATGTCCCTGACTTAGGTCATGGCATCGGGTCCGAACAGCTCGCCGACGAACCACACCGACGCGGGGTCTAAGGCGAAGATCTTTTGGTTCAGATAGGAAAGCAGGGAGTCCTCAGGAAAGGTGAAGGCGATCTGATAGGATGCAAGTGCCTGAAATTTATAGCCCTTGGCACGGTCTTCCTTGTTGACGCCGTATTTGCCGTCACCGATCAGGGGATGACCGATCGAAGCCAGGTGCGCTCTGATCTGATGGGTCCTTCCTGTCAGAAGCTCGACCTCGCAAAGGCTGTTATGATCCTTTTCGGCAAGCACACGGTAGCGCGTGTGGATCTCCTTGACTTCGTGTGGGGGAAGGTTTTTGGGCTTATGGGTGTAGATCTTCACGAGATTCTGATCGGAATTCTTGACAAGGAAGCCCGACAGCGTATCTTCTTTTTTCTCAAAGATTCCATGACAAGCGGCAAGATATCGTTTGTCGACCGTGCGGTTTTTGATCACCTCGTTGACAAGACGAAGGGCCTCGGCGTTTTTGGCGGCGATCACGATGCCTGCCGTATTTCGGTCGATGCGGTTGCAAAGAGCGGGCGCAAAACTCTGCTCACGGTCGGGATCGTACTCTCTTTTGCCATAGAGATATGCCTTGATGTGTGAGATCAGAGTGTTCTGATCCTCGCCGTCGTCGGCATGCACAAGAAGACCTGCGCGTTTGTTGACAAGAAGCAGGTTTTCGTCTTCATAAACGATCGAAAGGCGGGGCGTGAGCTTGCGGAAGGCATCATCGGTCTTCTTTTTTTCCAGAAGCTCGTCCTTCAGAAAAAGCTGGATCTCATCGCCCTCGGAAAGCACCGTGCCGATCTCACAGCGTTTGCGGTTCAGCTTGATCTTCTTGGTGCGAATGGATTTATAAAGCATCGAGGCGGGGAGATTGGGCAGAGTCTTCATGAGAAATTTGTCGAGACGCTGTCCCGCGTCATTTTTGTTGATCTTGAGTATTTGCATCGCTGTTTCCTTCTTTTTTATGAAAAAACGGTGAATCGAAGATCCACCGTTATTAGGTATCGGGGAATGTGACAAGGCGGATGTCGGCGCCAAGCCCCTTCATTTTGCCGACAATATCGTCATAGCCTCTCTTGATGAGATCAATATTGTCAATGGCAGTCACGCCTTCAGAGGCAAGCCCCGCGATGACCATGGCGGCACCGCCGCGCAGATCCACCGCCGTGACCTCCGTGCCTTTGAGAACATAGCCGCCCTCAATGACGGCAGTTTTACCTTCGACAAGAATATGCGCACCCATGCGGATCAGCTCCTCCACGTAGCGGAAGCGATTGTCCCAGACGCCCTCCGAGACATAGCTTGTGCCCTTGGCAAAGCAGGTGAGAGCGCAGATCTGGGGCTGCATATCGGTGGGAAAGCCGGGATAGGGAAGCGCCTTGACCATGATACGGGAAAGATCTTTGTCGGGATCGCGTTCGACCGTGACGGTTTCGTTGTCTTCGTCGGTTTCAACCGTGACACCCATTTCGATCAGCTTGGCGGTGATGGATTCCACATGCTTGGGAATGACGTTTTCGATGGTGACCTTGCCGCCGGTTGCGGCTACGGCTGCCATAAAGGTGCCCGCTTCGATCATATCGGGGATCATTTCGCCGTCGAGCGTGCCGTGAAGCTTTTTGACACCGCGGATCTTGATGGAATCAGTACCCGCACCTGAGATATTGGCGCCGCAGGCATTGAGAAAATTCGCAAGAGCTACGATGTGCGGCTCGCGGGCGGGACGTTCAATGACGGTCATTCCTTCGGCGCAGGCGGCGGTGAGAATGGCATTGACCGTGGCGCCGACCGAGACGGCATCAAAGAAAATATGAGAGCCGTACAGACCGTCGGGAGCATCAGCGACGATATAACCGCCCACTACATCAGCCTTTGCGCCGAGCGCGGAAAAGCACTTAAGATGCTGATCGATCGGCCGAGTGCCGAAATCACAGCCACCGGGGTATCCGACACGTGCTTTTTGGTATCTGCCGAGAAGTGCGCCCACAAGATAGTAAGACGCGCGCATTTTTTTGACAAGTTCAAGCGGAATGTCGGTATCGGGATCGATCGACGAGGTGTCGATCATCGTTTCTCTGCCGTTTCTTTCGCAGACAGCACCCATTTGTACAAGGATCTCAAGGGACAAATTGATATCCGAAACATCGGGAAGATCTTTGATGATACAGCGTTCTCCGACAAGAACGGTCGCAAAGATGATGGGAAGCGCGGCGTTTTTCATGCTTGCCATGCGCACGGTACCGTTCAGCGGGCGCTTGCCGCAGATCACGATTTTTTCCATATCTTGAAAACCTCCCTTTCCTGCCGTAATGGATAGTATATCACGAAAAGATAAATATCTTGTAGAGTTTTGTGTGTCAGAGAAAAAATTCTCACACCGACAGTATATGCGTCGGTATGGGAGCGTGTCACACGAGATTACGCTCTACAAGGTCCTGTAAAAACGCTTTTTGTTCTGCGGGGGTCAGATGGCAGTAACCAAAGACGAGAAGGCGGGTGCCGATCTCATTTTCTGTCTTTTTACCGAGGTTGCGGATGCGGGGCAGTTCTCCCTGATTGATGACATCGACGATCTGACGGATCTGGAACATGCCGGCGCGCTTCAGCGCGTTGGACGCGCGAACCGAAAATTCCATGTCGTCAAGGGACGTGTCGCAGGATTTGGCAGTAAGGGGAAGGGAGAAGCTGATACGAGGGCCGAAAACACTGTAAAGGGTTGAAAGCAGACCGTGTTCGTTGACTGCATCGTATAATACTTCTGCTATTTTTTTGGTATCTGTCATTGTGATAGCCTCCGTTCTTATGTAGCGGGTTATCCGAGCATATTTTTTTTAATTATATCATACTTTGTCGAAAAAATCAAGAGAGAGTTTTTTCATATCGACATGTTTTTGCTTTTTTTGTGAATATCTTTCGAGGAATATGAGAATGTCCCTCTGCGGGTGCAGAAAACAGATGAAAGATTTTCACAAAAAACGGAAAAAATCTTTTCCGAATCGGTTGCAATCAAAAGAAGAATGTGATACAATAACTATGTGTGTAAAAAAAGAAACGTCATTGTAGCTCGGGAAGGGTATCCCGATACAACGGAAAGGACGAATTATGCAAGAACTCAAACTGAAGATTGCCCAAACCATAGCCACTCTTGTGGATGGCGCGCTCTCTCCCGATGAGATCGCGGCGATGCTGGAATATCCCCCCGACAGCGCGATGGGTGATCTGGCACTCCCCTGCTTTAAATTTGCCAAGGCAATGCGCAAATCTCCCGTTATGATCGCATCCGCTCTCAGGGATTCGTTTTCCTGCGAGGGCGTTAAGGAAGCGCGTGCCATGGGCGGGTATCTGAACTTCACACTGGACACCGACTTTTATTTGGCGACGGTTAACAAGATCGTCTCAGAGGGTGAGAACTACGGCAGATCCGAAGAGGGCAAGGGCAAGACCGTCGTGCTTGACTATTCCTCCCCGAACGTTGCCAAGCCCTTCCATATCGGTCATCTCGGCACAACAGTGATTGGTCACTCTTTGAAAAAGCTTCATGAATTCCTCGGCTATACCTGTATTGGTATCAATCACCTCGGCGACTGGGGTACGCAGTTCGGCAAGATCATCTGTGCCTATCGCCGTTGGGGCAGTCGTGCGGAGGTTGAAGCGGGCGGCGTTGACGAGCTTGTTCGCATTTACGTCAGATTTCATGAGGAAGCCGAAAAAGATCCTGCTCTGAATGATGAGGCAAGAGCCGAATTCCACAAGCTTGAGCTTGGTGACGAAGAGAATATCGCGCTCTGGAAATGGTTTATCGAGATCTCGCTTGCCGAATATAAAAAGACCTACGATCAGCTCGGCATCGAATTTGACTCCTACAACGGCGAAGCCTTTTATACCGATAAGATGCCTGAACAGATCGAACTCATGCGTGAAAAGGGACTTCTGACCCTTGATGACGGTGCTACCATCGTGAATCTCGAGGCATACAATATGCCGCCCTGCCTGATCCTGAAGCGTGACGGCTCGACACTTTATCCCACCCGTGACATCGCGGCGGCGGTCTACCGCAAGCGCACCTACGATTTCGACAAGTGCATTTACGTGACCTCCTCGGGTCAGAGCCTGCACTTCGCTCAGTGGTTCAAGGTCGTGGAGATGATGGGCTACGATTGGGCTGACAAGCTTGTTCACGTTCCTTACGGCACGATCTCGATCGGGGGCGCAAAGCTCGCTACCCGTACCGGTAACGTGATCCTTCTGCGTGATCTCTTCTCGACAGCCGTCGAAAAATGTCTCGACGTCATCAACGAAAAGAATCCCGCGCTCGAAAACAAGGAAGCGACGGCTGAGGCGGTCGGTGTGGGCGCGATCGTCTTCTACTATCTTCTGAACGGCAGGATCAAGGATTCCGACTTCAATATGGAGGATGCTCTCTCCTTTGACGGGAATACCGGTCCCTACACGCAGTACACCTACGCGCGCTGTTCTTCGATCCTCTCCAAGACCGGAGATATTACGGGCAGGGCAACAGCATTGACAGAGCCCTCCGAATTTGCTCTTGTGAAGGTTCTTTCCCGTTTCCCCGAAGCGGTGAAGGCTGCCATCCGCGATTATGAACCCTCTGTGATTACCCGTTACAGCCTGGAGGTCGCTACGGCATTCAATAAATTCTATCAGGATTGCCGTATTATCTCCTCCGAAGGCGAGGTCAACGAAAGCCGTGTACTCCTCGTGAAGGCGACCCGTACGGTCATCCGTGAGGCACTGGCGCTGATCTGTCTCAAAACACCCGAAAAAATTTAGTGCTGATATAAGAAAGGAATTAAGATATGTCCGGACATAGCAAATGGAAAAATATAATGCACAAAAAAGAGAAGACCGATGCTCAGAGAGCGAAGGTCTTCACCAAGATCGGTAAGGAAATGGCAATTGCCATCCGTGACGGCGGTCCCGATCCCGTTTCCAACGGCAAGCTTGCCGACCTCATTGCCAAAGCCAAGAGCTTGAATGTACCGAACGATAACATCAAGCGTGTCATCGAAAAATATTCGGGCAACAACGTTGCCAATTACGACGAGATCACCTATGAGGGTTACGGTCCGTCGGGCGTCGCGCTCATCGTTACCACCGCGACCGACAACAAGAACCGCACGGCAGGTAACGTGCGCCACTATTTCGATAAGTTTGGCGGCAATCTCGGTGCTACCGGTTGCGTTTCCTATATGTTTGCCGACACGGGTGTGATCGTCATCGACGCGTCGAGCGTGAAGGATGAAGATAAGCTGATGGAGGATGCGCTTGAGGCGGGTGCTGCCGATTTCTCGGCTGAGGACGGCGCTTATGAGGTCACCACCGAGGTCAGCGACCTGAAGGCAGTCCGTGAGGCGCTGGAGGGCATGGGCTACGTGATCCTCTCGGCAGACGAGGACAAGATCCCCTCGACCTACGTTGAGCTTGAGGACGAGGACGCCATCAAGAACATGAGCCGTCTTCTCGAGACTCTCGACGATGACGATGATGTCACCAACGTTTATCACAACTGGTCGAACTGCGAAGAATCATAAAAACTGCTTTCGATGAACAAGAACAGGAGTCAAGGAAACCCTTGACTCCTGTTTTTTTGGCAACCGTTGGTTGCGTTTGGATTATTGATAGTCGAATTTCGAGGAATCGTACCAGACGACGGCATCCTCGGGACCGTATGCGGGAGCGGTGCCGTTCTTGAGAGCCTCATAGGTTGCGGCGATCTCCGTGCCCGATGCGGCGTAGGGGATCACGTGCGCGTAAGCGAACGAGCTTCTGCCGTAGCGTCCCGCTTCGGGGTCTGCGCCAACGCCCCAGGCAGTCGAGTTTGTGTTGATCGATCCCGCGGCATTGGTTGCCGTGCCGACAAGCTTGCCGTTGACATAGAGATAGAGGTTTGCGCCGTCATGGACGCCGACCACATATTCCCACTGATTGACCGCAAGGCCCGCTTGGGCGGGATTGACGGTAATGATGGCATCCCAGTTGCCGCGGTAGACGAAGAATTCGAGTCTGCCGCTGCTGTCGATCTTGATGGTGACCTGTGTGTCGCCCTTGGCGAGAATGACGTTGTCGGAGTTCAGATCCTCCATGCGAACGTATGCGCCGATGGTAAAGTTCCTTGTTCCGGACAGCGCCGCATTGATCTTGCCGCTCTTATCACCCGACAGGAAATAGCCGTCGACGGCATAGCCCGTGGGCGAGGTGTCCCCGTAAAGCGCATCAGCGAAACGCAGCTGCTGACCATTGCCGCCGCTGCGGAGGCCGGTTCCAGCCACCCCCTTGCCCGTGCCGTGATAGACTG
>JAFVYN010000154.1 GCA_017508605.1 Clostridia bacterium | reverse complement strand
GATGGCGCAGAGCGAGGCGATGTGCTTGAGAAGACCGCCGATGAAGTAGTGCGCCGTCTTCGAAAGATGCGAATAGCCGTTATCGTCCGAGAAGATCGGCTCGCCATCCTTGAGAAGGAGCATATGCACATGCATACCGCTTCCTGCCTCACCGAAGATCGGCTTGGGCATTAAGGTTGCGCTCTTGCCATACTTTTTCGCGGTATTCTTGATGATATATTTGATCATCATCGTGGCATCCGCCATCTTCGACATCTCACCGAGATGCGGCTCGATCTCAAACTGACCCGAAGCGGCAACCTCGGGGTGATGGTACTTGACCGAAATGCCCGCTTCCTCCATCAGAAGACACATTTCGGAGCGGCATTCATACGAGGTATCGAAGGGCTTGGCGACGTGGTATGCCTTCTGCTTCGGTACGATATTGCCAAGACCCTCGTCCATGCTGTTCCAGTAGGACTGCTTGGCATCGACGGTGTAGCCCGAGAAGTTGGGGCTGACCTCCCAGCCGACGTTATCAAAGAGATAGAATTCAAATTCGGGAAGGATCATCATCGTGTCGGCAATGCCGCTGTCCTTCATATACTGCTCGGCGGCAAGCACGATGTTGCGGGGATACTGGGCAAGCGGACGGTTCTCGGGGCTTGCGATGATCATGGCGTTACCGCTCATCGAAAGCGTGGGGATCTCGCAGAAGGGATCGATCACCGCCGTTGCGGGATCGGGAATAAAGACCATGTCGCTCTTTTCGACCACGGCGTAGCCGTAGTTGGAGGCATCAAAGCCAATGCCCACGGTCAGCGTTTTTTCGGAGAAATGCGTTGCGGGAATGGTGACGTGACGGTACTGACCGTTGATATCCACCATCTTGAAGTCGATCATCCTGATACCCTTTTCTTTGATCAGATCGAGTATCTTCTGTACTTGCTCGTTCATCGGAAAAACCTCCCAAATAGTATTACTTGTATTGTAGACCATACAGCGTCGTTTGTCAAGATTATTTCTTGCACTTTGCGGAAAAAGGCAAAAAAAGAAGGCTTTTTCTCGATACGATCGGAACTTTTTCGAAAGAAAACAGCGAACCGATACCTCTGCACTTGACTTTCACCCTGAGATTTGGTATACTGTTTATAATAGTTTTTATCGATAGGATAAAGGAGTCAACTATGAACTGTTACCGCATCGCCCTGCCGAGCGAAACCTCCCTTTCGATTGCCGAAAACGCGCCGCTTGTTCCCTATGTACCGAATCAAGATGAGGAACTGACTGCCGTTCTGATGTCGGCAACTCTCGCGCTTGAGGTCACCTACCGCTGGTCCTGCTTTGCCGAGAATGACGGCGGCATCGATGCCTCAAGCGAGGAAGTCGAAACCAAACCGCTCCTGCCTCAGAATTTCGTGTTTGACCGCGGGATACCGGCGGGCTATCTCTTTCAGTCACACGTTTTGTCGCTCACCGAAAAGAACCCCGTTCTGCTTGAGGAAAACGACGATTTCGAATACGTTCCCTGCTGGGGAACGATCAGCGATTCCTATTCCTATCGGCTGTGTACCATCCCCGATAAAGAACATCTCTTACTGCGCGATAAAAGCTTGCTCCGTTATGAAGCGGGTTGCCTCATCGAACAAGGCGAGCTGATCGCCACCTGCGGCAATTTTTCGGGTGAGGTCAGATTGCCCGACGGGATCACCGCCATTGCCAAGGGCATCTTTTGCGACAATAAAACGCTGGAATCGGTGATTTTACCCGAGGGCTTAGTCTCGATCAAAGACGAAGCCTTCAAGGGCTGTACCGCCCTTGAAAAGATTACGTTCCCCTCCACGTTGACCTCAATCGGCTCTTGGGCGTTTTATCATTGCGACAGGCTGACGACCCTCGCCCTGCCCGAAACGCTTGATGAGATCGGCTCCTGCGCCTTCGCGAGAAATCCCGCCTTGATCGACGTTATCCTGCCCGATTCGCTGACGGCCATACCCTATGCCCTCTTCGTCGGCTGCACCGCGCTCACGTCTCTCACCTTACCCGAGGGACTTTGTAAAATCGATCGGAACGCCTTCGAGGACTGTACCGCCCTCAAAGAGCTCGTAATACCCGATACCGTCACCACGATCGGCACGTATGCCTTTAAAAACTGCACCGCTCTTGAACGAGTCACGCTATCGGCTTCGCTTGAAACGCTCCATGATTATGCCTTTGAAAACTGCGTCGCACTCAAAGCAATTACCACGCCCCCAACACTTGGCGAGATCTCGTTCGCTACCTTCCGCGGCTGTACCGCTCTTTCCAAGGTCACGCTTTCTGAAGGGCTTACGACGGTCAACAGTCTTGCCTTTGACGGATGTTCATCGCTCACCGAGCTCGCATTACCCTCGACTCTGAAAAAACTCGGTGCCTACCCTTTCAAAGAAACCGCCATCACGTCCCTGACCCTGCCCGACGGGCTTACTTCGCTTGACTTTGCCCTCCTCGGCGGTACTAAGATCGAGACCTTCACCGTCCAAAAGGCGCTTGCCGAGCATCTGATGCAATATTACCTGCATAACGCCGCTTTCCTGAAGACCCTGATCTTCGCCGAAGGCGTTACCGTTATCCATCATTCCGACGAATTTCGCGTTCGTTACGGCAATGAAGACGTCCGCTTCCCCGCGGGCATCGCCAAAACACTCAAAACGGTGGAAACGATCGTCCTGCCGGGCACGCTTACCGACTTTGACCCCATGCTTCTTTTGGATGCGCCAGCACTCAAGACCGTCCGCATCGCCAAAGGCTTTGAAAAACTCACGCCTGAGATCCTGCCCGAGGGCATTACCCTCACCTTAGAGGGAATGCCTGCCGATTGGTCGGCACTTGACGATGCCTTTAAGACCGCTCTGAAAGAAAAGAATATCACGCTCGTCTTTTCCGACGAGACCGTATGACCCGAAAGGACCGACAGAATGAAAAAAACACTTCATATTATCCCCCATTCCCACTGGGACCGCGAATGGTATCTCCCCTTTGAAAAACACCGCACCCGCCTTATCGACCTCTTTGACAATCTCATTGAGGTGATGGAAGAAAACGAGGATTACACCTATTATCACATGGACGGTCAGTACGTCGTGATCGAGGACTATCTTGAGGTACGCCCCTCGATGCGCGAAAGACTTCTCGCCCTCATTCGGGCAGGTCGCATTCAGATCGGTCCGTGGTACGTTTTGCAGGACGAATATCTCACAAGCGGAGAAGCCAATGTGAGAAATATGCTCTACGGCATCCGTCTTTGCCGAAAGATCGGCGCTGAGCCTGTCGAGTGCGGCTATTTTCCCGATGCCTTCGGCAATATCTCACAAGTGCCCCAGATCGTCAGAGGCTTCGGCTTTGATAACGCGGTCTTCGGCAGAGGCGTCAATGACGTCGGCGCGGATAACGAGGTCATCAAGCAGAACGGTCTCACCAAAAGCGAAATGATCTGGCGCTCCCCCGACGGCTCGGAGGTGCTGGGCGTGATGTTCTGCAATTGGTATCATAACGCCATGGAGCTGCCCGAAGAACCCGAAGCTCTGAAGAAACGCATCGCGCATATCGTCGTGAGCACCTCGCGCTTTGTCACCACCGATCATCTTCTCGGTATGAACGGCTGTGACCATCAGCCGCTTCAGAAGAATCTGCACAAGGTCATCCGCCTTGCCAACGAGGTGCAGGATGAGGTCACCGTCAAGCAGTCGAATTTCAAGGAGTATATCGAACTGATCCGAAAGAACGCCAAGGACTTAAAGGTCTTTGAGGGCGAGATCAACTCGCAGTTTACCTCGGGATGGGGCAATCTCATCTCGACCGCCTCGGCGCATATCGATATCAAGCAGGATAACCATAAGGCACAGCATCTGCTTGCGGGGATCGCCGAGCCGCTCTCGGTACTGCTTCTTGAAAACGGGGGTAAATATAAGGGGGATCTCTTCCTTTACGCCTGGAAAAAGCTCATGCAGAACCATCCGCATGACTCAATCTGCTCCTGCAGCTGTGACGAGGTCTATGACGAAATGAAGGTGCGCTTCATGAAGGCGATCACCTGTACCGAGGAGCTTCGCGATTACGCGCTGGAAAAGCTCACCGCCGCCGTCAATACCGGCAATTTGCGCGGGGATGCCGCCATCGTGGTCTATTCGCTTTCGCCGAACAAAGCAGCCGCTACCGTTACCGCCGACGTGGATTTCGATAAGGGAACGGATCTCAAATATCTATCTCTCTTCGACGATCACGGAAACGAGATTCCCGCGACGTTCACCCATAAGCCGAATACCTTCACCTATACCCTGCCCGAGGATCGCTTCCGTCAGCCGCGCTACGTCGACCGTGTGACGGTGGAATTTCCCGTCACCACAGACGGCATCGGCTACCGTACCTATATCCTTCGCTTCCGAAAGCCACAAAAGAAAGAATCCCTTCCCCACGGCTTTGGCATCTGCGAAAACGATGCCGTGCGCCTGACGATCAAGGAAAACGGAAGCTTCGATCTTTACGATAAGCGCTCGAAGATCACCTATCCCGGACTGCACCTCTTTGAGGACAGCGCCGATCACGGCAATCTTTACAATTACGTACAGCCAGAGGGGGATATCCCCGTTCTCTCAAACGAGCATACGGCGAAGATCACCCTTCATGAGGCGAACGCTTACAAGGTCACGTATAAGGTTGCCCTGACGCTGATGAAGGGCGTGAAGCTCACAAGCTATCTTACCTTGACAAAGGGGGTGGCGCGTGTGGATATCCGAACGACCGTCGAGAATCAAAAGAGCGATCACCGTCTGCGCGCCCTCTTCCCGACAGCATTCAAGACCGAAACCGTCATGGCACAGGGTCAGTTTGACGTGGTCAGAAGAAAGATCACACCCGAATTCACCTGGAAGAATCCCTGCAATGCGCAGAGAATGGAATCGTTCGTCACCCTGCAGGATGAGGAAGACGGAAGATCCTTGCTCATCGCAACGAGAGGTCTTCCCGAATATGAGGTGCTTCGTGACGGCAAAAATACGCTCGCTCTGACACTGCTCCGCTCTGTCGGTGAGGTTGGGGACTGGGGTATCTTCCCTACGCCCAAGGGTCAAAAACACGGCACGTACACACTGGAATACAGCGTGATCCCCTACCAGAAGAGCGAGGAAGAGAGAGCATTCTCCGAAGCCTTCGCCTTTTCGTATCCCACGGCACTTGCCGTCGGTACGACCTCGCACGAAGGCACACTGCCGGACGAGACCTGCTATCTGCAATTTGACAGCGAATATATCCGCATGTCCGCTTTCAAGAAAAAAGAAGACGGCGAAAGCGCCGTGCTTCGTTTGTACAATACCCACACCGAAGCCGTCAAGCTCACCGTAACACTTGCCGACTGCTACAGGGAAGCAAACCTTCTCACACTCGGCGAGGAATTGGTCGAAGCGTTACCTATCGAAAACGGCAAGCTGATCCTCTCGGTACCCGCCAAAAAGATCCTGACGGTCGAACTTGTATCAAGAAAGGAAACGATATGAACAATCCTGTAGCCAATAAATGGTATGCCGATCCCGAATCGCGCGTGTATGACGGCAAGGTCTATCTTTACGTCACCAACTCCCTGCCCTATGAGGAGCAGACCAACCTTGATCTTGTCATCTCCGAGGATCTCGAGCATTTTGAGATCGTCGAGGGCATCCTCGATATGCCGACCTACAAGGGCGCGTATAAAGCGATCTGGGCACCTACCGCTATCGAAAAGGACGGCAAGTACTATATCGTTTTTGCCGCCAACGATATCCATTCTGAAGAGGAGGTGGGCGGACTGTATATCGGCATCGCCGATTCGCCCCGCGGACCCTTCAGAAATCACCGTGCCGACGGCTCACCCTTAATGAATAAGATCTACAATAACGCCCAGCCCATCGACGCGCATCTCTTCAAAGACGATGACGGCGCGATCTATCTCTATTACGGTGGCTGGCAGCACCTTGTGGTCGCCAGAATGAATGACGAAATGAACGGCTTTGAAACGATGCCCGAGCCGTGCTATGACAATACCGTCCGTGAGCTGACCCCCGAAGGATACGTGGAAGCGCCGTACGTCATGAAGATCGACGGCAAGTATCATCTGATGTATTCCTCGGGCGGATGGGGTAACGGAACGTATCACGTCAAAGCGGCGGTCAGCGATACGCCCTGCGGTAAGTTCAGCTATTACGGGGATATTTTAAAGAAGTCGGAGCTTGCCGACGGCCCCGGTCATAACAGCGCCTTTTATTTCAAGGGTCAGCATTATGTCGCTTATCACAGACGTACCATCGGGGACTATAACCCCAACCACAGAAAGCTCTGTATCGACGTCCTGCCCGTATACGACGGCAAGCTTCACCCCGTCACAATGACGTAAACGCAATATCTCTGTCGCCTCTCGCCCCATCTCACCACAAACTCCACCTTCGCCGATGCACCCAAATATAAAAGTTTTTGATTGACCTTTTTCCAAAAAGGTCACGGGTGTGGGTGGAACCCACATAACCTGAAACAAAGCCTTGTGTCAGCGCTCACTCTTCCCCTCAGCGCTGACACAAGGCGCATTTTTTATGTTGCGATATTCTTGTCGCCTCTCTGAAATAAGCCAAAATAACCGCACGAAGGATCTCACCCATCCCGACAGAGATCCCGCCCGTAACGCTTGGCATCGTTTTCATCAAAAAAACATACCGCACGGAAGAAGGAGAGAGATTTCTTCCATGCGGTATGGGAAGTATGCTTAATCGTTATGATTCATTAAGCGCGGTATTTTACCTGCCCCCTGTCCTTTGCAAGGGAGGATCGGACGAGCTGAGTAAAATTACTGACAAGTCTGCTTGCAGGTACCGGTGAAGATGTTGCCGTTATCGGTCAGATACTGAACAATGGCATCGGTAGAGGGATTCTTGTCATAGTCATAGATGTGAAGAACGTCAGTAACACCGGTAAAATCACAATTCTTGACGATCAGATCCTGTCCGAGGCTGAAGTCACCCGAATAGATCTCACACTGGATCGCGCCGACAGAGGGTTCAAATTTGCAGTTTTCAAGCGTGATCACAGAGCCAGCGCCGCTCTGGTAGATCGGACACTGATTGCCCTTGAAGGTGCAGTTCTTGAAGGTCACGTTTGCCGTACCGTTGACGTTAACGCTGATGCCCCAATTTGCCCATCCTACAGTTGTCCAATCGGTCGTATCAAAGGTAACACCGTCGAACACGATGTTGCCCGAGGAAGCGTTCACAGCATAGTTCAGCTCACCCGTCCAGCCGGTTCCCTTAATGGTACCGCCTGTAACCGTGGTGTCCTTGCTCAAGCTCAGATAGGCATCCTTAGCTCCGCCAAGATCTACCGTACCACCCAAAGCAATATCTCCGCCATCTTCAATAGCACCCTTCAGATTGTCAATATCGGATACAATCAGTGCGCCATCGGCGTTGTAGTAAACCGTTGTGCCAAAGCCGTAGCGAATGATACCGCCGTTGGTGTTGGTTTCTGCAACGTAGGTGTTGCCGTTACCGAAGATATCAAAGTTCAAACGAGCCTTGATCGCATCGTCGGAGTGCTTGGAGGAATCAAGATCACCAAGATAGTTATGTACCCAGAAAGCTCTGTTGCCCTTACTGTAAATGGTGGAGTTCTTGATGGTAACGTTGTTCATATCAAAACCGGAGTTGAAGACACGGACAGCGCAGTAGGTAGCCTTCAGCGTGGAATCCTGAACGTTCAGCGTTACTTCGCCCCAGTTGTTGAGGTGAACAACGAAGTTCATATCGGTACCGCCGAGGTTTTCAGCAGTCACACCGTTCAGATTGAGAACGCCGCCATCGGTGACATCAAATACAGAGGTAGCACCGTTCCATGCCATATTGGCAGCAGCGTGCGTCAGCGTGATCGTACCGCCGTTTACCGTAAGCGTACCCTTCACAAGGAAGAGATCGTTATGCGTAGCGG
>JAFVYN010000153.1 GCA_017508605.1 Clostridia bacterium | reverse complement strand
GGTCGGCTTTTTGCTCGGTTCAAAATTCATGCCGCTTGTGCTGTGGGAGGTGTACAAGATCATGTATACCATCGCGCGTCCCGTGGCATTCGTGCTTGACTTCGGCTTGTTTACACTTTGTACCTCACTCTATCTGCTTTGCTCGCTGGGCGTTACCTATGCGGTATGCCGCAGAGATCTGCGGGAAAGCGCGGCACAGCTGATGCGCCCGAAAGCGCCGAGCGCGGGAAAACGCGTGTTCCTTGAAAGGATCGGCTTTATTTGGAAGCCGATGAAGTTTTTACACAAGGTGTCCGTCCGCAATATTCTCCGCTACAAAAAGAGGATGTTTATGATGATCGTGGGCATTGGCGGCTGTATGGCGCTTCTGCTGACGGGCTTCGGCATCCGTGACACCATTCAACCCATCGTGGATCATCAATACGGCGAGATCAATCTCTATGACGCAAGCGTTTCCTTTTTGCACCATCCAAGCGACAAGGAACGCGACACCTTTGAAGCGAACATATCCGATTTTACCGAGGCATCGGTGCTTCTCCATTCGGGGAATACCGATCTTGTGCTTGACGGGCAGACGGTTTCGGTCTCTCTCATCGCCTACAACGAGGACATGAGCGCGTTTATCGACCTGCATAAAGGCGACGAGCCGATTGCGTGGCCGACGGGAGAGCAAGCGGTTATCAACTACCGCATTGCCGATCTGTACGGCATTTCGGTCGGAGACACTCTGACACTTCGCGACAAGGATTATAAAGAGACGTCGGTCACCGTTTCGGGCATCTTAGATAACTATCTTTACGATTACGTCTATATCCATGCAGATACCTTCGAGGAAGGCTTCGGATACGCCCCCGAAATGAATACGGCATATCTGAATTTTAAGGACGGTGCAGACCACTATACCTCGGGCGCGGCGCTGCTCTCGGAGGAGAACGTGGCATCCATCATGCTGACCGAGGAAGCCAAGGAATCGGTGGGCAGTATGCTGCAAAGCCTTGACTATATCGTTCTGATCGTTCTTGTGTGCGCCGGTGCGCTTGCTTTCATCGTGCTTTACAACCTCACGAACATCACCATCACCGAGCGTACCCGTGAGATCGCCACTTTGAAGGTGCTTGGCTTCTACCGCCACGAACAAAGCTCCTATGTGTTCCGCGAGAATATCATCCTTTCGATACTTGGAGCGATCTGTGGCATACCGTTTGGTATCGCGCTTCTGAATTATACGATGGCGCAGATCCAGATCGACAACTTCTATTTCGGTTGTCGCCTGTCGGGACTCAGCTACCTGTGGGCGTTTCTCTTGACGCTCCTCTTTACCGTCATCGTTGATGCCGCCCTCACCGCAAAGCTCAAAAGGATCAATATGGCAGAGGCTATGAAGGCGATTGAATAAAATATGCTCATTTCTAAGGGCTGCAATAAAAAGTTTAGGGCTGACGAATTCGTCAGCCCTTTCGCCGTATTTACGGTATTACCCTGCGGATCTGCGCTTTTCTCGCTTCAAGATGGTTTTAATGGCATTGATGCCCGAGGATGCGGCAATGGGAAGTCCGCCGGGTGCTTGAAGCCATTGGGTTGCGAGAATGACGTTTTTTAGCCCTTTTACCTTGTTCTTCATCATCAAAGGCAGCGTTCTCGGCGGCAAAGCAAAGCTCATCCACGAGCCGATCTCGGAATTGACGAAGCGGCGGTAGGTCGCGGGTGTCCAGACGTCAAGACAATCGAGTTTTCCATTCAGCTCGGGGTACTTATTTGCGATGATCTCCATAATTGCCGTAGCAATTTTCTGTTTTCTTTCCTTATACGCCTTCTTATCACGGCTGAGAGAAATGAAGCGTTTCGCCTCGTCCTCCCTGCAGTAGATCATCGACTGCAAGATATTCTTTCCCTTGGGCGCAAAGCTCTTTTCGTGAGAGAACTCACGGAGCAGAAAATAATCGGCAGGCACGACGTCCCGATATTGCTCCGGCACTTCGATCACCATATCGCCGTGAAACGGAAGCTCGGCGCTGTCGCAGGCATAGGCACAATGATAGCTTGAAAAGCGAGTCATTTTCTTATCTTCATATTGCTTTTTCAACTTCTTGGGCATGAGCTTTTTATCAAGAAGCTTGCTGAAGGTGACGGCGGGATCAGTGGCGACGATCACGTAGTCGGCTTTCTCCACGCTGCCGTCTTCCAAGGTAACCGATTCCGCGCAGTCCTCGCCCGTATTGATCTTGGCAACACCGCGCTTCAGATGAAGCTTACCGCCGAGGGATAGAAAACGGTTCGTCATGCGCTCTGCCATCGCTTCGGACGAGCCCTCGGGAATACCGCCGTTGCCGCCCGTAAAGGTAGCAAAGACCATCACGAGCGCGAGCGCGCTGAAATAATCGGTCATCATCGACTCAATAAAGCCCTGAATGACGGGGTGAGAAAACCGTTTGGCAAGGTCGCCCGTGCTGAGTCCGTAATAGCCCACGATTGCGGGGATCGCGAATATTTTCTGCGCTGACGTACTCTTTTTCTCGTTGTGCTTTCCCGCGATGCCGTTGATACGCTGAAATGCCTTGATCGCGCGAATGAACGCCTTGATCTCCTTTTTGTCGCTTGGTGAAAGCGCGAGCATATCGGCTTCAAATTTGTCAATGCTCTGTCCGAGGGAAAGACTCTGTCCGTCCTTTTCAAAGGTGAACAGCGATTCTCCCTGATGCACCTCTACGTTACCGAGAGCGCCGAGCGACTCCCATGTTTTGTAGAGCTTTGTGACGGGATTTGTTCCCGTCAGCCAATGAATACAGTTGTCTATATGATATCCGCAGCGATCCCACCCAGTGAGATTGCCGCCTGCCTTGAAATGTCGTTCATAAATGGTCGCGTTGTGTCCGTTCATTTGGGCGTATATTCCTGCCGAAAGCCCCGAAACACCCGCTCCGATTATAATGATTTTTGCCAATTGAACCTCCTTGATTTTATTCTTGATCATCCCTTGATGAACGATATTCTTATTATACCACAGCTATGTGAATTTTTCTACTCAAAAACGCACGTTTATAAGGCTTTCACGCTATTTTATATTATTATTTTTTCGCAAAACTTGCATTTCCAAATACTGCAGAAAGAAAAAAAGCGGCATGATCACTCACACCGCCCGCTGTGCCTTTAGCTATCTCCGATACTCGACTTGCTCTCTGTAAAGAGCCTCGATGACGATCCTTGCACCGAGCCTGAATCCGTGAAGGAACACTTCCTTTTGCATGAGATCCGACAGCTCTTGGGAACAGTCGATGTATTTTTCAAGCTGCTCCTTTTGCTGTTCGGTCAGCGTTTTCTCCAATCGCTCTCGGTTCTCGGCAATCAAGTCGATGAGATGGCGTTCCTCCTTGGTCATGTGAATATCGTCATACGGCTCGATCCGTCCGTACCACAGTTCTTCCAGTATGCTTCTCACGGCTGCACCTCCTTTCAAGTACACCACAATACCACAGACCTTGGCAACAGTCCAGAAAACAAACTGTTAACTTTCTTCTTTCTGCCGTTATCTTTTAGGGTGGGTAGTTCACTTGACCTGCCATGATGACAGGTACCACCTGCCACCAAATGGGCGCAGTACGCCCTTGGTAGTAGGTGGTATCTTTTTTGCGTTCCTATGCTCGGATTTTATAGAGCAAGCTCGACTTGCCGCCCTTTGTTCGATACCTCTGCTCGGTGGTGAGATACCCGCCACGGCGCAGATCTCGCAAGGCTCGGCGGACGGTGGATTCGGAGAGCTTCAGCTCACGGGCGATGGTGGGGATCGCCGGCCAACATTCGCCGT
>JAFVYN010000152.1 GCA_017508605.1 Clostridia bacterium | reverse complement strand
ATTTACCGTCTGTTTGATCGGGATATGTGTCTGTTTTCCGCATCCTGCATGATGCGCTCCATTCAGTTTGACATCACCATTGAGGCGGAAAAGGACACCGACCTTTGGATCATTCCCGTGGAGGTCTATCAAAGCATGATGGCAGAGTCCGCACCGGTGGCAAATTACACAAACGAGCTGATGGCCACCAGATTTTCCGACGTGATGTGGCTGATCGAGCAGATCATGTGGAAGAGTCTTGACAAGCGCGTTGCCGCCTTCCTCCTGGAAGAATCCGCGATTGAGGACAGCGACACGCTGAAAATCACACACGAGACCATTGCGGGTCACCTTGGCTCTCACCGCGAGGTCATCACCCGAATGCTCAAATTCTTTCAGAACGAAGGAATGGTCAAGCTCTCCCGCGGCACAATTGAGCTTACAGACAAAACCAAGCTGGAAGAACTAAGCGAAGCGTAAACGATGTCCGCCGATGCAAAGCGCACGGCGGACATTTTGTGTAGCGGCCTTATTCAATTCCCGTCAGTTCATAGCCTGCGTCTTGAACAGCCTTTTTGAAAGCATCGTCCGACACGTTTTGATGCAGCTTCACCCGAGCCGATTTGTCCTCAAGACTTACGGCTACCTCGTCAACGCCCGGGACCGCTGCAAGTGCTTTCTGAACGTGCCCGGCGCAGTGACCACACATCATACCTTCAATTTTCAATACCTTTTCCATATGATTTCCTCCTTTATCATTCAGCGCCAAAGGCTTGCCCTCGGCGTGCTTTTTATTTTTTGGCTTAAACCATCTGAGCCGCAGGGCATTCGTTACCACAAACACCGAACTGAAGCTCATAGCAAACGCACCGATCATGGGATTCAGCTTCAGTGCAAAGGGGATAAAGAACACCCCTGCCGCAACGGGAATCCCGATAATATTATAGATGAACGCCCAAAACAGATTTTGCTTGACGTTTCGGATGACCGCTTTGCTGAGTCGGATCGCGGCGGGTACGTCCATCAGATCGCTTTTCATCAAAACGATATCAGCCGATTCTATGGCGATATCGGTTCCCGCACCAATGGCAATTCCCACGTCCGCTCTTGCAAGGGCGGGCGCATCGTTGATACCGTCACCCACCATGGCGACCTTCTTCCCTTCGCTTTGCAGACGGCGGATCTCCTCCTCTTTATCCTGCGGATACACTTCGGCAATTGCTCGCGGCGCGCCCACTTGACGGCGGATCGCTTCTGCGGTCTTGGCGTTGTCACCGGTAAGCATAACGACCTCGATACCCATAGCCGATAATTCTTCTATCGCCTGCTTGCTGGTCGGCTTCACTACGTCTGCCACGGCGATTACACCGATCAGCTCATTTTCACGGGCAAAAAACAGAGGCGTTTTACCGTCCTCAGCCAGATCTTCCCCAAAGCGATGAAATTCTTCGTCTGCAATTCCATATGCCTCCATCAGTCTGCGGTTTCCTGCAAGACAAGTTTTTCCGTCGATAACACCGGTAATGCCTTGACCTGCGATCTGGTGAAAATCGCTTACAGCGAGATAAGATATTTCTTTCTTTTCCGCTTCGGTCACGATGGCTTCCGCCAAGGGATGCTCCGACAGCTTTTCAAGAGATGCCGCAATTTGCAAAAGTTCCTTTTCGGAAATTCCTTCACGGCAAAGAATATCCGTAACGGCAGGCTTGCCTTCGGTGATGGTTCCCGTCTTATCCAGTACCACCGTGCGGGTGCTGTGTGCAGTCTCAAGTGCTTCTGCCGATTTGATTAAGATTCCGCTTGTGGCTCCTCTGCCCGTACCCACCATGATCGCAGTCGGCGTGGCAAGCCCCAAAGCGCAGGGGCAAGAGATCACGAGAACCGAAATGCCGATAGAGAGAGCAAACTCCAAACCGTATCCTGCGATCAGCCAAACGATGGTGGCAATTACCGCAATTGCGATTACAATAGGCACAAACACGCCGCTGACCTTATCAGCAAGTTTTGCAAT
>JAFVYN010000151.1 GCA_017508605.1 Clostridia bacterium | reverse complement strand
TTTTTTCGCAAAATAATAGACCATACCCCAAAAGCGCCTCGTTTCGTTCACAAATAATTTACAATTTATTTTTCCGCACGGCATGCTGGTTACAGCCGATTTAGGAAAAAGCCTTGCAAACCTTCGTAAAAGACGATCAGCGTTGGAAATATGACCTTTTGCCTATAATATGATTTCGGAAAAATACCCCTCTGACGGGCCTCCGACCAAAGAGATCCGCCCGACTGTCGCGGCTTCAACCTTTGCTAAAAAATGGTTAAAGCACTACAACGGCATTCTATCCGATTATAAGTGTACCTTAATATAACACATATTTTCCAACTTGTCAAGATATTTTTTCAAAAAAAGCAAAAAATTTCTCAAAAAGGACTTGATTTTTCCTTTCAATCGTGATATTATAGGTAGGTATCTAAATTTGATCCTTTGATAAGGAGGTGTACACATTGGCAAACGAAAAGAAGAAGCTTGATTCTGCTCAGAAGAGAGTCATTACCTCGAAGACGAAGAACCTCAGAAACAGAATGTTCAAGTCCGCTTTCAAAACTCTCATCAAGAAGTTTGAATCGACTGTTGCAAGCGGTGACAAGGAAGCTGCTACTGCTATCTACGCTCTGGTTGTTAAGAAGACCGACCAAGCCGCTGCCAAGGGTATTATTCACGTGAATAATGCTGCAAGAAAGAAGAGCCGTTTCACCACGATGCTCAACGCAATGTAATCAAAAGCAAACTGAAAAGTTGCAATACCCCGACGGATCTCCCGTCGGGGTATTTGCGTGGATGACTTATTTTCTCTTTCACAGCTCTCTAAAGACGCATTGATTTTTACCTTAAGGGAAACCGTCAATGCGGTTTTTTATGTTTTCTTTTTTCATGATAAGAAGAAGCGGATTCCTTTTTCTTATACTATCCTTTTACAGCATAATACTGTTTGCGCTCCTTATCGCTCGCAAATCTCTTTGTTTTGCTCTTGGCAAACATCTTTAATCCGAACATTCTGCAAACTCCTCGTCATATAAAAGCACCTAAAACAATCTCTGAAAAGCTATCACATCCACAGGATGCACGGCATATGCAATATAACACGTGGAGCAAACGGTACAAAATCTATTCCGGCTCTTATTTGCCTAAAAGCCATAACGATTTAACCACCACGGGTTGGAAAAAGAAAAAAGTTAGCAACACCCAACATCAGTTTTATCAAAGAAAAAGTACCAATCAAGTAGTTGGATTTGATGAGGAATGCCTGCGTTTTCGTGCCGATGACGTCACAGTGCTCGCACATTCAAGCGAAGAGCTCGACTTTTCGAAATACACAGATCAATAAAAACAAGCGAAGAACCGTCAGAAGTTCTTCGCTTGTTTTTATTCAATTCCAAAAAGCCTTTTCGCATTCTCAGTCGTCATCTCAACAAATTCCTCGTATCCTTCCGAGCGAAGCAGAGCCGCCTTTGCCGCCGTATACTTCACAAGCCCCGAGTGATTCGTCTTGCCGCGCTTCGGCTCGGGTGCAAGATAGGGGCAGTCGGTCTCAACAAGAATGCGATCCTTCGGGATCGTCGGCACGACCTCGGCAAGACGGGTCGCGTTCTTATAGGTGATCACACCCGAAAACGAGATATACCAACCGCGCCTCGTCAGCTCCTTTGCCATCTCAATGCTGCCCGAATAGGAGTGAAAGACCCCGATGACGTCGGGATACTTCATCACCACGTCCATCGTCATCCCATGCGCTTCCCTGTCGTGAACGATCACGGGAAGAGACAGCCGCCGCGCGATCTCCATCTGCCCTTCAAAGAAAAGCTTCTGCACCTCGGGGGCGGGATTGTTCTGCCAATGAAAATCAAAGCCCGTTTCCCCGATCGCCTTCACCTTCGGTGATTTGGCAAGTGCCTCGATCTCAGAAAGCGCCGCCCCGACATCGGGATAGTCTCCGCAGCTCTGGGGATGAATGCCGACAGCGGCATAGTAATTCGGGAATCTCGCCGCCGTCTCGATCGTAAAACGCGAGGTATCGACGTCTACCGCCGCGCCTAGAATATAATCGACCTCATCACGAAGCAAGGTCTCGATCAGCTCATAGCGGGAGAGCGCGTCAAATTTATCATCATCGTAATGCGTATGTGTGTCAAACAGTTTCATAAAATCCCTTCATTTCTTATGATATCCGGATATCCTCCATCTTGCGAAGCAGCTCGGTAAAATACGCGGGCAGCTCGCTTTCGAAAAAGAGCGCCTCGTTCGTCCGCGGGTGAATGAAGCCGATGCTTCTCGCGTGCAGACACTGACCTTTCACCAAAGAGGCGTTCTGCTCCTCGAATTTCGTTCTGCCGCCGCCGTACACGGTATCGCCGAAGAGCGAGTGACCGCGCGATGAAAGATGCACGCGGATCTGGTGCGTTCGTCCGGTTTCGAGCTGTAAACGAAGATGCGTATAGCCCTGAAACCGCGTCAGCACCTGAAAGTGTGTCAGGGCTTCCCTGCCGCCCGCAACCACCGCCATGCGCTTTCTGTCATAGGGATGCCGTGCGATCGGTGCGTCCACCGTACCCGTATCCTCATGAAAGCCGCCAACGGCGATCGCCTCATAGTAGCGAAGGAAGGAGTGCGCCTTGATCTGCTGGGCAAGTCGGGTATGCGCGAAATCATTCTTGGCAACGATCAGAAGCCCCGAGGTATCCTTGTCGATCCTATGCACGATTCCGGGGCGGATCTCACCGTTGATCCCCGAAAGCGAGCCCTTACAATGATATAAGAGCGCGTTCACCAGCGTACCCGTATAGTTGCCGGGAGCGGGATGCACCACCATGCCCTTCGGCTTGTTCACAACAAGCAGGTCGCTGTCCTCATATACGATCTCAAGCGGAATATTCTCGGCTTCGATCGCCACGGGAATGGCTTCGGGGATCTCGATCTCGATCTTGTCCCCTTCTCTCAGGGCATAGCTTTTCGACGCCTTGGTGCCATTGACGGTGATCGCGCCGCTTTCGATATGTTTTTGAATGGCGGAGCGTGTGAGATCCTCACGCTCCGCCACAAATTTATCCAGTCGTTTGCCGATATCCTCGGCAGTAGGCAGATGTAACATCTTACCCTCCTGAATCCTATTATGATCTATACGGGTTCTTCCTCGTCAGAGTCGCCGTCGGTAAAGTCTTCCTCATCCGAAAGATCTCCGTCCTCATACTCTTCTATAAAGATCTCCTCAAGCGCGTCGAGGTCGACCTCATCTTCATCAAGGAAGGAATCGTCATCCGCGTCACCGTCGGTCACACCGCCCGGCAGCACGTCCGAGACCCCGTCAAGCTGATACAGTTCCAGAATATCGTCAGTCGACTCGTCAAGCATATCCAGTGCCACAAGCTCGTCATGACGTTCGGGATGCTTGGCGGCGCGGATATCCGCGATCACGTCAAGAACGATATAGAGAAACATCAGCCCCGCGCCCACACAGACTGCCATGTCAGCCACGTTGAAGACCCATTTCCAGAAATCAAAAAGATAGAAATCAAAGAAGTCGGTCACCACGTACTGTCCGTGCGCGTTCTGATTGAAAAGGCGCTCATACATATTACCGATGCCGCCGCCCGTTACAAGCGAGAGCGCGACACCGAGCAGTTTATTGACGCTCTTGTGCTTCAGAATGAGAAAGAGTGCGATCGCCACGATCGCCACCGTTGAAAAAACCATAAAGACCCAGCGATTCTCGGTAAACGAGCCCATCGCCGCGCCGGGATTTTCCACGTATCGGAAGCGAAAGACACCCGGAATGAGATCGATCTCGCCGCCGCTCATCAAAAGCTCGCTCCCCTTCACCAAATATTTGGTGAAGAGGTCAGCGAACACAACAAAAGCAATCAGGACAAAATAAAGGACAAGTGTCATCAGATATTCTTCATGCAACGGCGGCAGATCCTGCCTTCGCCGTCTTCCACGATATCGGTGGTATACATCCAGCAACGGTCGCACTTCTCACCGTCAGCCGTTTCCACAAGAACCGAAATATCGGCATTCTCACCGACAAACGCGCCATCGGGTGTATCGGCAGCGTCGGCAACCGCAACGTGAGAAACGATGCAGATCGCGGTCAATTCATCACGGAAGTTTTCAAGAAGCACCTTATTATCGCCCTTAGCATATACGGTGATCTTGGCATCGAGCGACTTACCGATCTTCTTTTCGGCACGGGCAAGCTCAAGAGCCTTCATGATATCGTCACGGAGATCAAAGAGCTTGTTATAATCCTCAACATCAGCATCGAAACCGTATGCTTCGACCGTGGGCATATCGTTGAGAAGCACGTGAGTAGCATCCTCGCCCGCCTTATGAGGCATCAGCTTCCAGATCTCGTTGGCGGTATAGGTCAGAATGGGCGCGATCAGTCTCGTCAGAGCCGAGAGAATGATGTAGAGCGCACTCTGAGCGCTTCTTCTTGCGAAGGAGTCTCTTCTTTCGACGTAAACGCGGTCTTTGGTAATGTCGATATACAGCTTCGACATATCGGTCGTGCAGAAATTGATCACAGCCTGCGAGACTACGTGGAACTCGTATCTCTGATAGCCACGCTTCACTTCCTCGATCAGCTTGTTAAGACGGGTCAGTGCCCACTTGTCAAGACCGAGCATATCGGAAGGTGCGATAGAATCGGTATCGGGATTGAAATCACTGCCCGCATCACCGATGTTGGCAAGAATGATTCTTGCGGTGTTACGGATCTTTCTGTAAGCATCCGAAAGCTGAACAAAGATAGCGTCGGACACACGGACATCAACACGGTAGTCACTCGAAGCGACCCACAGGCGGACAAGATCGGCGCCGTACTTCTTGATCATATCCTCGGGCAGGATCACGTTACCGATCGACTTGTGCATAGCCTTGCCTTCGCCGTCAACGACCCAACCGTGAGTCAGAACTTCTTTGAAGGGCGCGCCCTTACCCATCGCGCCGACAGCGGTGAGAAGCGAAGCCTGGAACCAGCCGCGATACTGGTCGCCGCCCTCAAGATACAGGTCAGCAGGCCAGGTCTGACCGTTCTCTTCTCTCAGCACCACAAAGTGCGAGGAGCCGGAGTCAAACCAACCGTCAAGGGTATTGGTCTCCTTGGTAAAATGTGTGCCGCCGCAGTGAGGACAAACGTAGCCCTCGGGAATAAGCTCGCTGACATCCTTCTTGTACCAGGCGTTACTGCCTTCCTTGGCAAAGATCTCGGACACACGCGCGATGGTTGTCTCATCGCAAACGGGCTTTTCACAGTCCTTGCAGTAGAATACGGGAATGGGAAGACCCCAATGACGCTGACGGGAGATACACCAGTCGGCACGGTCACGTACCATCTGCGTGATTCTGTCGCCTCCCCATGCGGGATTCCAGGTTACACTTTCGCACGCCTTAACAGCCTCTTCCTTAAAGGCATCGACCGAGCAGAACCACTGGGGTGTCGCGCGGAAGATGATGGGCTTCTTACATCTCCAGCAGTGGGGATAGGAGTGCGTGAATTCATTCGAGGCGAAGAGAGCGCCGCTTTCCTTCATGTCGGCAAGGATCGCCTCGTTCGATTCTTCATAATAGAGACCCGCGAACTTGCCGGCTTCAGCGGTCTGGAAGCCCTTATCGTCTACGGGAACGATGATATCGAGATTATAACGGCGGCCGGTCACGTAGTCATCGGCGCCGAAACCGGGAGCGGTATGCACGCAGCCCGTACCCGAATCCATGGTAACGTATTCGGCATTGACGAGAAGCGAATCTCTGTCAAGGAAGGGATGCTGTGCGGTCATGTATTCAAAGAACGAGCCGGGATGGGTGGCAACGATCTCATAGTCCTCAATGCCGCCCGCCTTCATGGTCGATTCCACAAGTGCCTCGGCAACAATATAGGTCTCGCCCGATGCCGCCTTGACCATGGCATAACTGTCACGGGGATGGAGGGCGATCGCCAGGTTGCCGGGAAGCGTCCA
>JAFVYN010000150.1 GCA_017508605.1 Clostridia bacterium | reverse complement strand
CCGCTTCCTACGGTATGACCGACACCATGGGCAGAATGCACGGCGACGCCCAGTTCGCCGGCTCCTCCTCCGTCCCCGCTCACGTAGAGATGATGGGTCTCATCGGCGCAGGTAACAACCCCATGGTTGGTATGACCGTTGCGGTTGCGGTTGCGATTGAAGAGGCAAGCAAGTAATACTTGCTTTATAAGGCTTTTCACTATATGGGAGAAGTGCTATCAGCACGAGGTACTCTGAAGTAAAGCGGCATGCTTTATAGAAAATTGGACACATCATTTTGGAGGTTTCTCCTGTGATGTGTCCAATGTTTTTATGCCCGAATGAGGGAGGATTTTGTGATGAAACCTATCGTTGCTGATTATACAAGAAATCTTCTTTTGAAAGCGCCATAAATGCACATACCACATATAAAAAGAAATTGACTTTTCAAAAAAGATTTGCTATAATTTATAAAAAAGATAGGTCAAGCAAGATCAAAGATACCGAACTTACACGCTACTGCATATTTCATGCAAGGAGATCGTTATGAACCGAAAACCCAATATTTTATGGATCTGCACAGACCAGCAACGCTACGATACGCTCGGAGTCACGGGAAATCCTTTTGTGAACACGCCTAATCTGGATGCCTTTGCCTTGGAAAGCGTCACCTTCGACAGCGCGTATACCGTTTCTCCGGTTTGCGCGCCAAGCCGAGCTTGCTTTTTGTCGGGACGTTATCCCCGTACTTGCGGTGTGCGGCAGAACGGACAGGATATCCCTGAAACTGAATATTTGCTTCCCCGTCTTCTGGCAGATAACGGTTACGTTTGCGGTCTATCGGGCAAGCTGCACATCAGCGCCTGTCACCCGTCGGTTGCGCCCGATATGGAGCGGCGTATCGATGACGGCTATTCCTTCTTTTCTTGGTCCCATCATCCTGCGCCTGCCGGAAAGGGGAATTGGTCGGGCAACGCTTATACCAATTGGCTGACCTCCATAGGGGTGGAGTACCGCACAAGACCGCTTGCTGAGTGCAGATTTGTAGACGAGGGAATGCCCGCCGAATACAGCCAGACCACCTGGTGCTTTAACGAGGCGATGCGCTTTATTGACGCACAAGCCCCCGATCAGCCATGGATGTTTTCGATCAACTGTTACGATCCCCATCACCCTTTTGATCCTCCTCGGCAGTATCTGGAGCGGTATCTTCCCATTCTGGATGAGATTCCTCTTCCGTCATACCAACCGGGCGAGCTAGACAACAAGCCAATATTTCAGCGTTACGACCACGAAGGGGCGTACCGCATCAAAGGACACTATCCCTATGATGAAATGACAGACAAAGACCATCGGTATATCAGGGCGGCGTATTGGGCTATGATCGACCAAATCGACGAGCAGGTGGGACGAATCCTGTATCATCTGAAGGAAATCGGACAGTATGACAATACTGTTATTGTTTTCACCTCCGATCACGGTGAAAGTCTTGGAGATCACGGTATTTATTTGAAGGGCCCCTACTGTTATGAGTGCGGTGTACATGTGCCGTTGATCATTCGTTACGGAGAGCATACGATTTCGGGTGTTCGGCGAAATGCCATGGTTGAGCTGATTGACCTTGCGCCCACCTTGTGTGAGCTGGCGGGCGTCGAGCCACCGCATTCCTTCCAGGGCCGCTCCTTTGCGTCGCTGTTGACAGATGAGGCGAAGGAAGACAGACATCGGGAAAGCGTTTATGCCGAATTTTATAACGCCAATTTGAACCACCGCAATCCCAAGGCGTATTTAACCATGGTCTCCGATCAACGCTTTAAGCTGGTCAAAGTCCATAACTCAGAAGGAGAATATGATTGTGGTGGGGAACTGTACGATCTCGTTGGCGATCCCGGCGAGCACAACAATCTTTACGGAAAACAGGAGTATCTGGAAGTGCAGGCAAGAATGTTGGCACTTTTGAGCGACCGTATGGCACAGACCATCGATCCTCTTCCCGAAAGAAAGAGCTTTTGGTGATAGACCTGATCGTTGTCGTAACAACCCTAATGTTTGGAGCAACAAGTTGCTCCGTATGACCGCGCTGCTGTTGCAACTCTGCTATCGAAGAGGTAAGCAAGTAATTCGCTTTGCGAATTACAATGAATTGCCCTGACGGGCATGAATTGGCTTTGCCGTGAATTGAGCTTCGTTCATGAATTGCACCGCGGTGCATAGAGGGCAATTCAATTCATGAAGGTGCAAGCCTTCAAATCATGACACGAAGCGTCAATTCATGCAATCGAAGATTGCAAATCATCAATAAAAAAGTTGGACACATCATAGGCTTTTGCCTGTGATGTGTCCGATTTTTTGTAAAATACGCGGTTTGGTTACCGGATACGTCGCAATAGGTGAAGATGTCTTCGATGCGGCAGAGTTCGCTTTCTTTGTTTTTTTGCGTCCATTTTGCCCGGTAGCGAGTAAGGAATTCGGCGGTGTTGGTAAGGCGTTCGGTTTTTATGCCCGAAAGCTTAGCGGACAGCTCGGCGAGTACGCAAACGCCTTCTATGGCAAGAAGCATTTCCTCCTTGAAATCGCCGTGTGTCCATTCTTCTTTTTCAAGCGATGCGGTGACGGTGCGATATGTTTGTTGAACGAAGGCAAGTCTGTCTTCATCCATGGGCGGGTTATAGTCCATACCTGCCCGATGCTTATATCCCGCATAGACGGTGTCATTCCAGCTGACTTTGTTCTGCGCGTTACTGATCGCGATCAGATAGTCTGTCGCGTTACCGTTATGATAGAGAAGGGTATTGACCCCTTGGCGGAATGCTCCGTCGGGCTGTGTCTTGATCGCCCACGATTTCGAAGCGCCTAACACCATTCCGTAAAGCGCCATTTCGATGGAAGCGGGGTTTCCGTAGTCGCCCCAGTTGGTATTGAGCATGCCGAGTGCGCCGTATTTGTAGCCGTATTCCGCCATTTTGATAATATTGGATTCTTCGCGGTCCACACATTCGCAAAAGCGGCTCCACGAGGTCGTACCCGGGCAAACGATCTGCGTTCTGCCAAGCTTCTGAAACGCTTCGATATTCCGCTCGGCGGGATCAGCCCGGCAAGCCCAGTTGAGAAAGACGGTATCTTCCGGTAGCTCGGTGATATATTCGGGATGCTGCAGAAGGATATCCGCCCACATCATGACCGATCTTCCCTTGCTTCTGACGTGAGCGATGATATTTTTCACGAAATCAATATAGAGCTTGCCCTCTTCTTCCTTGGGATAACTGCTTTTCAGGTCAAAGGTCTCGTCACAGCAGATGTTGAAGTACTTGCTGTCAAAGTGTATGCCGTACTGATCGATCAGGCTCTTCACAAGCGCAAGGCTTTCGGGAAGCTTCGGATCGATGGTGTGATGTCTCATACGGTCCACCCATCGGCAGACGTTGTTCTCATAGTCCTTCAGAACACGCAGATGGCGGTATTTCTTCCTCACAAAGAACGGCAAGCCCGCCGCAGTGCGAAAAGGCATCGCGGTGAATGACCCTTGCTGACATCTGCATCACCCCACGCCTTGCCGAGATTCGGTGGGAGTGGGGGTGATGTTTCAGATATGCTCGATGACTTCTTCGCGGATGGAGGAGAGGAGGTCTTCTTCGAAGTCTTCGTGGGAGGTGAAGAGCTGTTGGTAGTCTTCGAGGACCCATTCGATGCCGTCGTCGAAGGTGGCGTTGTCCATACGGACGGTGAGAATCGAGATATCGGGCTGCTTGATGGCTTTGGAGACCTCGCGGGCGGTCCAGACCGATTGAGTTGACGCTTGGGAGGAGAAGAGCAGATACTGTGAGCAGTTTTTGATCTTAAGGGCGAGGGTACTCATCCAGTTATCGCCGCCGCGGATCCCCTTATCGTACCAGATCCGGCAGCCCTTCTTTTGCAGAAGGCGGAGGTAGGGCAGGACCTTATCGGTATCGGCACGGGCGTAGCTGACGAAGACATAGGGCAGAGTTCCCTTATAGGGCAGGGGGACAAGCTCCTTTTCCATTTCCTTATATTTCTTGATGATATGGGCATATTGGTGCTTCAGGGCTTCAAAATGAAAGGCGGTATGCTCACCGGCATAGTACACGGTCTCATCGAACAGCTCGCGCTCGGCGAGATACTGCCTCTTGATCGTCTCGCCCATTTCGAGTCTTGCGATTTTTTCGCTCTCGTCCTTCTTGAGGGCGTTGGTCAGTGTTCTGAGGATCACGTCCTCGATACAGGCATAGATGATGGCAACGTGATCGCCGTACGCTTCCTTGATCTCGCGGAGAAAGGAGAGATCCTCGGACGAGAAGGTGAGATAGGCATCACATCCTCCGTTGACGGCGCGCTCGATCTGTGCCGCCGTAAAGCCGACGAGCCGTCCGTGATTTTCATACACGTAGTCGCAGGCTCTGACCTCGCTTTCCCGCTCAGCGCGGTGCAGAATACCGTGGCTTGGCTGAACGCGGGTGTTTTCGGTTTCAAACGTTATTTTTTCGATCTGCGGGATGCCCCGTTCTTCAAAATACGCGCGGCTGACCTTACCGATGTCGAGAGTCAATCCGTAAATGATATACAGCATAGTATCACCTTCCTTTTCTTCAGTGTACCACAGACCGTTTCAAAAAGCAATATTTTTTGTGCAAATAGAAAGGGCTTGTTACCAAAAGACACGTCATTCGGGCGAATGGCGTGTCTTTTTTGCGATATGGTCAGAGCTTACTTTACGTCCTCGAAAAGCTCCATTTCGGAGAACTGCACGTTGCCGGTGGTACCGACGACGAATTCCAGCTTATAATATCGGTACGCGCCGGGGGTGTCTACCGTAAAGCTTGAGACGGCGTAGTTCTCGGAGGAAAGCGAGGGATTCTCCTCGGTATCGATGACGGTGTAATTCTCGCCGTCGGTCGATCCGTAGAGCGTCCATTTTCTCGGAAGACGTCCCTTGAACTTCGCCGTATCGTTGGCGTTGATCAGGGTATAGTGTGTGACGGTGCATGCCGTATCGGTGGTGAAGAAGATCGCGTCGATCGGATCGGGATTTTGGGGAACGGCGTTATCGCTGTACTGACGGAAATAGAATTTGGTCGCGGTCGTGCCGTCAAAGAGCTTGTCACAGCCTTCTTTTCCGTTAAAGGAAGGACCTGCGGTGACGGTGATCTTCTCCGGATATACGCGGCCGTTATCCTTCATCGTACCGTAAAGGGTGATATTGCTAAGCTCCGCGCCGTCGGGCGTATCGGTGAAGGCGAGCTTCACGTAGGTTGCCTCGATGCTCTGCTCGGGCTTTATGTAGTATGTGGTATTGTCGGAGAGTGCTTCGGTATACGATGCGCCGACCTGCTTCCAGCTTGTGCCGTCGGACGATACGAACACCTTCAGGCTGTGGGGATGAATGCCGCTTGCGGTGGTGAAGGAAAGACCGCTTACGTCAATGGGGGAATATCCTGTCAGAAGGATCTCCCAATAGCCGTGCGAAAGACCCGATACGCTGATCTTGGCGGTGCTGTCATCGGTCTTGAAGAGATTGCCGATCGCGTGAGCGGTATCCACCGCGCCGAAGGTAGAAGAGATCGCAACGCCCTCGGTGACGGTTTTTGAAAATTCCGCGGGCTTCTTGTCGGAGAGCGTTGCCTTGTAGTCGATCAGCTTGCTTTCGTCCTTATAAAAGGCATCCGAGGGGCTATTGTGGGTGACTTCGGCATAGACGCCGTAGTGGTCGGATACGGGATGCTCATGCCAGGTCTTGCCGTTCAGTTCAAAGGTAAAGGTATCGTTGACGACGGTGTAATACGAGCAGGTGTACGCACCCTTCTTTACGAAGATGAAGTCGATCGGCGCCGCGGAGGTGTCGATATTGGGCTTATCTTTATCGGTCTCATAGCCTGCCTCCCATTTTTCGGGATCGTAGCCCATGAAGGTCTTACCGACTACGCCAAGCTCGGTGGCAAGATAGCGGGTATCATCAAGGAAGGCTCTTGTTGCGTTATAGGTGAAGGCATCGTAATCGGGATTGTTCGGCTCGAATTCAACGGTGTTGAAGTCGCCCGACACCACGATACCGATATCGCCGTAAGTTTTGATAACGGAGCGCACGTAGGTTTCGATGACTGCTACCGAATTCTCCTGCGCTTCCATATCCTTGTGGTCAAGATGCGTGCTGAAATGCGCGTAGATCTCGCCCGTCTCCTTGTTTTTCAGAACGGCATAGGTGCAGATGCGGTTGTACTCAGACCCCCAGCCCTTGGTTTTGGGTGTTTCGGGGGTTTGGGAAAGCCAGAAGGTCTTGGACTCCAGCAGCTCATACTTGTCAGCCTTATAGAAAATGGGGCTGTATTCGTTGGTGTCACCCGTGGAGGTGGATTTGTCGGTACCAGTATCGCGTCCCACACCGACGTAAGCGTAGCCGCGGTTTGCCATATTGCCGCGAAGCCAGTTCATCCAGTTGTTGGTGGCTTCGTTGAAGCCCACCGAGTCGGGCTCGTACTTGTCGATGATCTCCATCAGGTGAGGACCGCGTACGCTGAGCGCCATGCATTCGTGACTGGTGGTATTATAACGGAGATTGAAGGTCATCACGCCGACGGTATCTGCCGTTTCGGAGGCTTCCGCGCGGGAGGGATTGACGGTGTATCCCGAGATGACGGTATCTTTGGTGACGCTGAGTGAAAGTGCGGCGATATCCCAGTCGCTGTTGGAGATACCCGTAAGGACAATGCCGTAGAGCATGTCGCCTTCGGCGGCAAGGTAGGTGTTGCCGTCGGCGGTCACGGTCCGGTAGCGGGTCAATTCCTCAAGAGAAAAGGTGTGGGTACTCTTCAGCTGTTCGTTCTGATAAAAGGTGACCTCGACGCTGACGTCGGTATAGGAGCTCGCCGTGTTCTGATCCATCGCGAGAACGAAACGGATGTCTCTTGTGCCGCCCACGCGTCCCGAACGGTAGGAAACAAAGCCCGAAACACCGTCGCTCGCGACGGTATAGGTACTCTCGGCGGTCTTTGTGACAGTTGCTTCGTGAAAGGGTGTTGAGGTGTCCTCGATATCACGGAGCTTTTCGTTACAGAATTCGCAGTATTCCGCGGTGAGCGAGGTCGTTGTTTTACTGTGAGAGCATTGCCACTTGAGGATGGGGAAGCCGTTGTTTTTGCCGTCCTCGATGCAGTAGCCCTCGGAGAGCTTTTCGAGAAGCTCGGCGACGTCCGACACACTGAAAGCGCCCATACGGTCGCCCCCGATGAGTGCGGCGCTGCCCGCAAGCTGGCTTTCGGAGGGGATGATGTAATAATTGTTCGCACCGGTCAGATTAGCGTCGCCGCTCATACCGATCGCCGCGCATTTGCCCTTGGCGTTCACGGTGCCGATATTATAGCAGTTGGTCACAGAGCCCCGGATACTGCCGCTGCCCGAATAGCCGAAGATACCGCTCGCGCCGTCGCTTGTGGATTCCATGGCGGAGATCGCGCCGAAATTATAGCAGTGGTCGATGATCACCTCAGTGCCGTTCTTGTTCACGCGCGCGACGATACCCGCCGTGCGTCCGCGCTGACCCGCGCCCGCGACGTAAACGTCGCCGAAGTTGGCGGAGTAGCTGACCGATACTTTTTCATAACGGTCGGTCGACCAGGACGTGCCGCCGAAAATACCGCCCGCGCCTGCGTCACCGCCCGCAAGGGCAATATCGCCGTAGTTCAAGGCTTTGGTGATCGAAACCGAGCCGTATTTACCGGTATAGCCGACAATACCGCCCGTACCGACGTTGCTTTCGGCTACGGTCGAGGTGATCTTGCCGTGGTTTTCCACGCTGTCAAGGGTCAGGGTGGCGTAGTTTTTCGTGCTGCTGTTGAGAACGCCGCCGACCAGACCGCCGACCACCGAGCCGCCGGTGATATCCGCCATATTTTTCGTGTGACGGATGACGACGTCATATTCGTTGCCGAGGCGCGCGAGGATGCCCCCCGCGTAGCCCGACGAGGCGTTGATCGTGACTTTATTGATGACACCCTCTACAGTGAGGTCGCCACCCGCCTGACAGACAAGGGCGGCGGTATCGCCGGTTGCGGTGATATTGCCCTCAAGCGTCAGATTTTTGACCGTGCCCGCCAGAGTCCCGAACAGGGGCTTTGTGATGCCGCTCACGGTCTTTCCGTTGCCGTCAAGCGTTCCCGTGAATGAGGGGATCGTTGTAAAATCAGCTTCCGACAGATCGAGATCTGCCATCAGCTTATACTTGCCGTCGGTCATAGTCTTGAAGTCTTCGGCGGTGTGGATCTCGGTTTCCGCCGCAAAGGCGAAGACAAGTCCGAGGACACTCAGCGCCGAGATCAGCATAAAGGCCGCCGTTACAAGGGATAATACCCGTCTTTTCTTCATAAATGGTATTCCTTTCGCGAATCAAAAGATATCGTAGCTTCATTATACCTAAGAAAGTCCCGATTTACAAGCGGTTTTGAAAAAATAATCCCGATTTTTTGGCAGAAAACCACGTATAAATTGCCGAAAAACAGCGCAAGTAAGGGTAAAATCAGAAAAAACGGTACGGTTTATCCGTATTCCGGAAAATATGAAATTCGTTCCGATTTTGGAAAAACGATTGCAAAGCATCCGCGCGCATGGTATAATAATCTTACCAAAAAAGTTCAAGGATGGTATTAACGATGCGTTTGCTCCGACTCTTATCCACGGTCCTTGCATTCGTGATGCTGCTCGGCACGGCTTCGATGCTGTTTGTTGCCTGCGGCGGAGACGATACGACCGAAGTGACAACGACTAAGACGCCCACAACCACAAAGAATCCCACCGTGACCACCGATCTGCCCGTGACTACCGAGGCACCCGTGACCACCGAAAAACCCCTCCCCCCTCAGACCGACCCTGTTTCTCAGGAAGGACTCATGCTCTGGTATGACTTCCAGAACGGCAAGGCCGATGACAAGTCGGGCAACGGGCAAAGCGGCGAGGTCTACGGCACGATGGATACCGTTCCCGGTGTCTGGGGCGATGCCATGTTTTTCAGCGGCGGCTACGTGGAATTGCCCGACGTTGACTTTACGAATCTGTCGAATTTCAGTGTTTCGCTCTGGATCTGCCCTCTGCGTGAAACCGAAAATACCCGCGCGTGGGTCTTCAGCTCCTCCACCAACACCTCCTTTGCTCTCCTTACCCCCTCGGGTGAGACCGATACCTATGCCGGCATGCTGAAGGTCAGCGGCAGTACCAAAAAGGTCGAATCCACCGCGGCATTCGGCAAAAACGTCTGGAAGCACGTGGTGATCACCTTCAGCAGCACCGACGGACGCATGATGACGGTCTATGAAGACGGCGTCAAGCTGGCATCCACTACGGCAGGCTCTTCTCTTCGCTCTCTCGGTAAGACGACCGAAAACAAGCTCGGTCGCGCGGAGCGTGTTGCCACCCATGATTTTTACGGCTACATGGACGATTTCAAGATGTATTCCCGCACCCTGACCGACGCGGAGGTATCCGCCATGGCAGAGCAGGGCTTTCACGATCTCATGCAGACCGCGTCCGAGGAGTTCTCTCTGGCGGATTTTAACGGCATGAAGAAGCTGGATGCCGTCATGCAGACCCTGAATCTGCCCGACAAGAAGGCATTTTCCTCGCTGGCACCGGATTCTCTCAGCTGGACGAGTGACAATACCGCGGTTCTTGGCAGTGACGGTACCTTTGTCAGCCCCGCCTCCGCAACCCAAGTCACGCTTACGCTGACGATGAAGCGCGGCAACGCGACCTATACGCATGCCGTCCCCGTGACGGTACAGCCGAAGGGCAGTATCACGCCCGACACGCTTGAGATCCCCACCTGTGTTGGTAACTGTCCGACTCTGCCCGAGGTGATCTCCGCCAACGGCGGCAAAGCCTCGCTGACGGTAACGTGGGAGATGCCCCGTGCCGACAAATACGCCACCCTTTGCGCCACCCCCGGCAGCTTCAAGGTGAACGGTAAGACCTCTGACGGCGCCGAAGTATCCGCCACCGTGGTGGTGCGCGAGGATCTTTTTGAAAATCCGCTGATCCTTCCGTCCTCGCCCGACCCCTATATCACCTATCATGAAGGCTATTATTACTACATCAAGACCTCGGGCGGTAAGATCTGCATCGCGAAATCCCGCCGTCTGCAGGATATCGGCTCAGCGCCCCTGATCTCGGTCTGGTCCGACAGCGCCAATTATTCGGAATACTGGGCGCCCGAGCTTCATTTCGTGGATGGCTGCTGGTACGTCTATTTCGCGCCCAAGTCGAAGGCGCTGAACAGCCGCCGCATGTTCGTTCTGCGCTCGACCGATCCCGAAAACGCGCAAGCGCCCTACGAAATGGTTGCTCAGATGGGTCCCACCGTCTATAACGAAGCCAGCGGCAAGTGGGAGCTTGATCCCGAAGAGGATATTTACGCTCTTGACGGTACCGTTCTCGATCTCGGCGAAAAGAAATATTTCATTTATTCCGCTCACAAAGCCAAGGGTGTGACGACACAGCAGCTCTTCATCAACGAGATGGCGGATGCCACCACCCTGATGGGAAGCCGTGTCAAGCTGCCCGCCGGCGGCACACGTTGGGAGCAGATGTGCGATATCGGTGACCCGATCTGCGAAGGTCCTCAGATCCTTCGTCATGACGGCAAGGTCTTTGTTCTGTATTCGACCGATATGTCGAACTATCAGTGGTATCAGATCTGCGCACTGTACGCCGATGAGACCAGCGATCTTTTGGATCCCAACAGCTGGACCAAGATCGAAGGTCCGCTTCTCAACAAATCGCTGAATCCCGATGACGATACCCTTGCTCCCGGTCATGCCTGCACGGTAAAATCGCCCGACGGCAAGGAAGACTGGCTGGTCTACCATGCCTTTGCGGGCAATCCCAACAATTTCAGCGGTGAACAGGAAGCACGCTGTGCCCGTATGCTGAAGATCGAATGGGATGAAAACGGAATGCCCGTAATGGGTAATCCGATCTCGTATGAAGTGCTTCAGAAAGCGCCCTCGGGCAGCTCGGACGGCACGATTGCCCTTCGCTATGAGGCAGAATACGGCATCCGCGGTACGGGAACACGCGCGATCAACGATACACGCGCGGCAAACGGTAAGAGCATTCTGCTTAACTCCCAGCGCAAATCGAACATTACCTTTACGATCAACGTCCCCGAGGACGGCAAGTATCTTGTCAGTGTTGTCGGCAGCGGCGTTTACGACAGAGGCGTTTCACAGCTTCTGACGGTCGACGGTACCGAATACAAGCTGAAGCAGAATATGGTTCGTCTGTATTCGAATAAGGATTCGCAGAATGTCGGCGATCTGCGTGCCACCCCGTCCTGCCTCTACGATTCGCAAAACGGCGAGGGTCTCTGGCTTGATCTCAAGGCGGGCAACCACACCTTCGTGATCACCGCAGGCGACGGCGACAGCTGTGTCGACTATATCTCCCTCATTTGCGAGAAATAAATCCCCCAAAACCTCCTTTGACGGCAAAGCAAAACATAAAAACACCTTGCGTTTTCGCGAGGTGTTTTTAGCGGAGAATGTGTAAACACAAAAATTCGGCAGAGAACTTGTTTTCTCTGCCGAATTGTGTTATCATGGAACTAACAAAAAGCCTCCTTTGTGGAAAGGGAGCCTGTGAATGTGCCCGTGCATCGTTAGGGGTGTGGGCTTTGCCCTTGCCTTTGTCATACAAAGGTGAAACCGACGATAAACAAACCGAAGAAACAGCGATAGTGTTGAAGGAGGAAGAGGCAAGATGAAAAATATCGTTATCAGTGCGGACGGAGACAGAAAAGTATTTTCCGTTCCTGATGCAGTTGCGGATCACTTGCTGAAATATTGTAAAGATTTCATTAAGTGGCTCAGAAACAGTCCTGATGCAACGAAATATCGAATGAGAGGCGGACTTTGTTACGGCGAAGAAGATTTCATTGAATATCTGAACACCCGGATTTTCCCAAATCAAAGATCCAAGCTTGTAGAGAATTTGGGATGGATAGATTTCAGCTCCCCATTACCCGAGCCTTATGTCGATTGCCCGATATTTAATTTCTGAATATGGCATATATATCAAAACCCCGACAGACTTTGAAAATCTGTCGGGGTTGCTCTTTATTTACTGAGGATCATTGATCCAGATCGAAGAGCATGAATTCGCAGATACGGGTAATGCCGGCTTTGTTGTCGGGCTCGTAGAGACGGAGCTTGACAAAGCGTGCAGTAACGGTTTCGAAGGTGACCGAGAGGGTATCCGCGGTATTGTTTTTCTGACAGTCAACTGCGGTATAGTTACCGCCGTCATTCGAGACCATGATCTCGAAGGTCTTGGCGATATAGCTGTCCTGCGCGCTGTAGAGAACGAGGGTATAGGTGTTGAAGGGTACCGACTCGCCGAGGTCGATCACGATCTCGTTGGCAACCTTGGTAAGAGCGTACAGATTATCGCAACGCTTTGCCTGATAGCGGGTAGCGAGATCGCCGTCGATCAGGTTGAGAGAGAGATAATCATTCATGCCGATCGAAGCAACGGTCGAGATCCGCGCGCCGAGGCAGAGGTTATTGCCCGTGGTCACAGCAGCTGAGAGAAGGGGATTGGTCTTTCCGGCGGGAGTAAGCTCACCTCTGGTATAATAGGTGGTCTCGGTCGTGCCGGGAAGGTTTTCGGTAATGAAATTATCACGGTATTCGCTGAAGCCGTTGAAGACGAAGGCACCGCTCTTGCAGTCTGCTTCGTACTGCTGACGTGCCGCTTCATAGGTCGCAAATTTACCGCCCGTTGCGGTCGCGATCGCCTGATTGAAGGGCGTGGTGGGATCATAAGGATTATCGCTGAGCTTTTCGAAGCTTCTCTTGATGGTGTAGTTGATGAGGTCGACAGCGCCGTATTCATCCGCCGAGATCTTGCCGTCATTGTTCTTATCAAGGGTAGGATAGTTCCAGTCGAGCCATGCGATGAAGAGTGCGCCGCCGATACCGTATTCACCGTAGCCCCAGTTCCAGAGGCCGGCGTCATTCTTGACGTCATAGAGGGTCAAAAATTGCGGCGAATAGCTCCATTCAAAATAACGGAGTCTGCCATAGTTGGCGAGATTTTCGGTCCAGAAATTGTTATAGGTCAGTTTTTCTTTGGTAGTGGGATCGGTATAGGTGAGATCCTTGCCGCCGTAAGCCAGTTTTCCGCCGTAGCCCTGAACCGAGTGCGTAGCCTCGTGGCTCAGCGAACCGACTCTGTCTGCCTGATTGTTCAGATAGTCCACGCTGTAGGTGATCTTACCGCCGGACTGGAAGGCAACGCCGCTGTATCCTTTGTCGGCAATGAAGGTGATGATCTTGTTCTCACTGCCGAGAAGAGCGAAGCGCTTATAGAGCTTCGGAAAGGTATGATGGAAGATATCGACGAACTTATCGTAATAGGTCTCGTCCTCGACAAGCTCCCAGTCGCCCTGGAAGATCAGCTGATAGCCGGTGTTGTGGTTACCGGGCAGGATGTTGACGGGGATGGATGCCATGACGGTATAGCCTTCGGCGGCGCAGATGTTGATATAGTAGGTCTCACCCTTCTGATAGGGAACGGTGCATTTGGCGATGCCGATGAATTTACCGTTGTCACCCGTGACGGTGATCTCTCCCTGCGTATACGCTGCCGTCGACTGCGCGCCGCCTTCCTTGGGAGTGACGGTCACGGCATAGATCATATCGACGTTGGTGGTGAATTCAAAACGGATATACGTGCCTTCCTTGGCGTTGACAGCCTTCCAGGAGGAAAGCACTTTTGTTGAAACGGGAACGATCTTGATGAGCGCTGTCTTTGCCGCTTCGTCCAGCGTGACGGTCGCACCGCTCACACCGAGCTTCTTCAGGGTGGAGAACGCCTTGGTGCCCGTATAGGTAGTCTCGGTTCCGTTTTCTACGATCACGTAAGTGACTTTATAATCCTTATAGTCGCTGTTGACCTTTTGATAAATGTTCAAGCCCGTACCCGAAAGTGCGAATGCCGAGGTGTCGATGTCGGTACCCGTCCACGTTTCGTCGTTGAGAACGGCGGTATAGTTGGGCTTGACAACGGTCTCGCCGTCAGGAAGCTCGGGTGTAGGGTCAGAGGGCTTATCAGTTATGGGAGGATTGGTCGTGGCAGGGGGCGAAGAGGTTTCGGGCGCTTGCGTGGTGGTATCGCCGCCCGTACAGCCGACTGCCGCGGTGAGAAGGATCGCCAGAAGCAGTACAAAGGAAAGAATTTGTTTCATAATGGCCTCATTGAATGATTCTTATTTTGGAATCACGGCATATTCTCGGAATATGCCGTGATTTGTGAATGAAAGGAGTGTAACGCAAACATTCCACACCGTGTGGAATGTGGAATGTTTGAATCGGTATAAAATTGTCTTACTGCTTGGTAACAGAATCCAGCTCTGCGTAGAGAAGGATCTCGGATGCCTGATATCTGGAAGCCTCCGTGATGATCTCAACCTTATAGAAACGGTAAGCGGAAGCCTTGTCGAAGGCATAGTAATATTCGCCGTAGTTGGTGACGGTGCCGAAATCAGCGGACTTGTCAACCGAGGTGAGCAGTGTCCATGCGGCGTCGGCATCGCCCGAGTCAGCGCCGTAGACCTTGAAGGTCGCGAAGACTCTTTCGGGGAACTTTTCGTCGTCATTGGCGCCTACGATCGAGATACCCTTGATCGAGAAGGTAGCAATGGAATCGGAGATCGAGAAGATAATGGGAGCGGTAGCATCTGCGGCGCAGAGCTTGGTACGGTATTCGCCGTCAAAGAGGTTAACGTAGGTTTCGGAGGCGTTGACGCCTGCGGGACCTGCGATGCCCTGGATCGCGCCGTTTTCGAGAACCTCAACGTCACCGGGCTTGGTTGCGGGAACCATTTCGATGGGCTTGGGAGCTTCGAATTCGTAAAGACCGCCAAGATCGGGAGTGGTGAAGTATGCCCAGTAGATCACTTCGTTGGTCTCGGCATCGGTGATTCTGAGCTTGATGTCATATTCGTGAACGCCGTCTACAGGCTTGAAATCCGCGCCAAGACCCATACGGACGTAAATGAAGCCCGTTCTCTGGGGAATCGAGAATTCGGTGATCACGTGATCGGTACCGTCAATGGTGAGGATCCATTTGTAATCTTCATAAGCTGTGCCGACACCGGAATCGGCATCCATGCTGATCAGTTCTTCCTGAACGAATTCAGAGGTGGGGAGCATCTTGAAAACGAGACACCAATTGAAGTCAAGCTCGGGGTGGTGCTGCTCAAATGCGCAGGGCCACAGGCTCTGGTTCCAGAAGGGGTCGATGGCGTTGTACGCAACGTCGCCAAGCATGATGTCAATGCCTTCGGTGGGCGCGTCGGTATCAGCGGGTTCGTCGTCATCGGTGGCCGGTGCGGTTGTAACGATGGGGTCATCACCTTTGGGAGCAGTAGTGGTTTCAACGGTAGGCGTGCTTTCAACCGGTGCTTTGGGCGTGGTGGAAGCAGTGGTCGTGGTTTCGCCCGAGCATGCCGCGAAAACGATCACGGCAAGCATCACAAGGAGAATCGCGATAAGTTTTTTCATACGTGTTCCTTTCTTTTTATCCCGTGGGATGATTCCGTTGGAATAATAACACAATTTTGCTTTGACATTATATCAAAAAGGAACTGAAAAATCAAGACCTTATATGCGAAAACAGAAAAAACTAACAATATAACTCAAAAAATCTCATAATAGTGTAAGGATTTGCCGCAATGACGCATGCGAGTCCCCGGAGGCTGAATTATTTTCGGGACGGCTGTGGCTGTTTTTGCGGTTACTGCGGAATGCCCCCGCTTTTGTTTCAGGTGGGCGCCGCCCACACCCGTGACCTTTTTGGAAAAAGGTCAATCAAAAACTTTCAAGAAGTAGAAGCGCCAACCAAAGCCTCTCCCTTTGGGAGAGGTGGCGGCGCAGCCGACGGAGAGGGCGTGACGAAAGGGAATCGCTTACTCCAAAAAAGTACCACCCGAAAAAGGCTCCGACAGAGATACCGCAACATAAAAAACGCGCCTTGTGTCAGCGCTGTGGGAAAGAGTGAGCGCTGACACAAGGCTTTGCTTCAGGTTTCGTGGGCGCCGCCCACACCCGTGACCTTTTTGAAAAAAGGTCTATCAAAAACTTCTGAAAAAAGGGGTGCTGCGGTAAAGGGGCGCAGATTATTTATCCTGCGGTTTGGGACGGAAGCAGGAAGTACATTCGCGGGCGGAGCTGTGGTTGACCGTGCCGCAGGTACAGTGCCATTTTTTATCGTTTTCGGGCGCGTTTGTGAAAACCGGCTTGAAATAATAGGTTCTGAGATATGCGGGGATCTCTTCTTCGGTATGAACGTGACCGCAATTCGGACAGCTGAGCGCATGGATCTGGCTCTTGCAGTGAACACAGGTAATGGCAGGGGCATTCTGCTGACCCTGATAGGGAACGTTCTGAATGCCGCCGTTTCCGAAATAATAGGGTCTCAGCGGAGGCGGAAGCTCCTCTTCGGTGTGAACGTGGCCGCAGTACGGACAGTTCAGCGAATTGATCATGCGGTGACACTGTGTGCAGGTATACGCAAGATTGGGCTGGGGTGCGGGAACGTAGGGGGTATTGAGAGGCTTGAGGCATGCCAGGATGATCACGGCGATCCAGCCGAAGAAAAAGCCGAGGGTTGCCCATCCTCCCACGCTTCTGCCCTTTTTGATGGCAATCAAACGGCAAACGACGATAGCGGCGATACTGCTGGCTATACTGATATAATCGAGAACATCCATAAGAATCTCCTTATTCAAGTTGATATTGTTCTGATGACAGTATATCATAGATAAACAAAAATGTAAAGTCTTTTTTTGAATTTGCGGTATTTTTTGAAAAACTATGTCTCAAAAAACCAAAACCGCAAGAAACCGAAAGAAAAAACAGCAATTATCGGTACTGAAGTTTTGACGGTTTTGTGCTATACTGAAGAAAAGACACCGTATAGGAGGTTGTATGATGAAACGTGTCAGGCAGATACTGTTAAAGGGACTCTCTGTATGTCTTGTGCTTCTTTGCTTGCCCGTGATACCGATCACGCTATATGCCGGCGGAGAGGTGTCCAACAACGCCGAAGTCAATGTTGCGAGAGGAGAAGAGGCTTTTATGAAAAGCAATTACGATTTTACCGCCAATTGGATCTGGAATCCCTCCGATAACGGAGAGGGCAATCGCTGGATGATCTTCCGCAAGGATCTGACGGTGGACGAGATGCCCGAAACCGTTACCGCGCGGATCGCCGCCGATACGAAATACTGGCTGTATATCAACGGCAGGCTCGCGGTATACGAGGGCGGTCTCAAGCGCGGTGCCGCGCTTTTGAAGAAGGATATTTATACCAAGGACGATCCCTCACAGCCCGATCTTTCTGCCATGCTGAGCGAGGTGGCGACCTATTACGATGAGGTCGATCTCACGCCCTATTTCAAGGAAGGCGAAAACACGATCGTGGCGCTGGTGTGGTATTTCGGCAACGAAGGACATTCACACGTAGGCAGCGGCAAGGGCGGTTTTCTCTTTGAAGCCGAGCTTGGCAACCGCCGTGTGATCTCGGATGCCTCCTGGAAGACGAGCCGTCATCTCGGTTATCAGCCCTCGGCGATCGTCGGCGGCTTTGCGCAGGAATATCACATCGTATACGATGCGCGCCGCGGCTTTGACAGCTTTGCCGATCCCGATTTCGATACCTCGTCCTGGCAGAATGCCAAGGTATTGGGCAAAGCGGGAGACAAGCCATGGAATGAACTGTGGAAGCGCTCGATCCCCGAGTGGAAGGTATGGGACCTTGAGACCTACGCTCCCGATGACACCGACTATGTGACGGCGCTCTCAAGCGGAAAATACCGTCTGAAGCTACCCTCCAATATTCAGTTTACCCCTTATATCAAGGTAAAAGCGCCCGCGGGCAAGGTGATCCGCATGTCCTCCCCGAACGCAGGCAACACCTCCGTTACCTATACCACGAAGGGCGCGTCGGACGGCGGCAGTGCGGTGCAGGAATTCGAGTCCCTCACCTGGATCAACTGGTGGTACGTGGACTTTGAGATCCCCGAAGGCGTGGAGGTTCTGGCGCTCGGCTACCGTCAGAGCGGCTACAACACCGAATTCGAGGGTGTCTTTGACAGCAGCGACGAATTTTTCGACCGTCTGTGGATCAAGGCACGTGACACCGCCTACGTCAACATCCGTGATACCTTTATGGACTGCCCCGACCGTGAGCGTGCGCCCTGGCTCGGTGATGCCGTCAATGAAATGGCGATCGCCTATTACGCCATGTCCCCCACGGTATACGATGCCGTGAGAAAGGACATCGCCACCCGTGTCAATTGGCAGAATGCCGACGGCATCATTCCCTCGACTGCGCCCGCTACCTTCCGTTATAACGAATACGCCGAGCTGACGGGACAGTCTCTTGCCGGTGTGATGTCATGGTACGATTATTATCTTTGGTCGGGCGATATTGAGACCCTTCGCATGGCGTATCCCGCGTTACAGAAATACATGGACACCTTCGATCTTGACAGCGTGCCCTATACCGATCCCTTCCTCCGCGGAGACGGTACGAACACGATGCATCTGAACTGGATCGACTGGGGTCCCAACATGGACCAGCATCTTTCTCTGAATATCTGGGCATACATCGGGGTGGATACCCTTTGTAAATTTGCCTCGGCACTGGATGACACCGAGAATCTTGCGAAATACGAAGCGCTTCGCGATGAAATGAAGTCGAAATTCGACGCGATGTTCTGGAACGGCAAGGAATACCGTTCGGCAACCTACACAGGCGCGCCCGATGACCGCGGTCAGGCGCTTGCGGTCTTTGCGGGACTGGTTTCACCCGACAAATATCCCGTGATCCGCGATCTTCTCATGAAGCATCAATACGCAAGCCCCTATACCGTCAAATACGTGATCGAAGCGCTCTATCTCATGGGCTATCCCGCGGATGCCGAAAAACGCATGAAGGAAAGCTATAAAAATGACGTTCCGCTCGACGATCCCACCTTCTCCGAGGGCTGGGGCGGTACGGGCAGTAAGAATCACGGTTGGGCAGGCGGCGGTCTCATTACGCTGTCGGGCTATGCCGCGGGCATCCGTCCGCTTGAGGCGAACTTCAAGCGCTATACCGTCATTCCGCAGCTTGCCTCGATCGAAAGCCTGAAGGCGACGGTTTCTACCGCCAAGGGTAAGATCACGGTCGACGTAAAGAACACCGAGGATTCCTTCACGCTTTCCGTCAATATCCTGCCCGGCTCGACGGCGCTTGTGGGCGTTAGGCGTTTCGCGTCTGCGACCAAGGTCGTCTGCGGCGGCAAGACCCTTTGGGAAAACGGTTATCCCGTCGAGAAGGTGAATGGCGTTACCTTCGTATCGAGTGACGATCAGTTTATTTATTTTGAAGCAAGTGAGGGTGAGTTGACGCTTTCCTCCATGCCTGCCGACACGCCCGACAAGGAAGCCTACACGCTGGAGATCCCTGCCTGGATGGGCGGCAAGGCGCTTGTCAACGGCGAGAGCGTGACCCTTCCTTACCGTCAGAGCTTTGAAAAGGGAAGCCCGGTCACCGTACAAGCCAAGGCTGACGAAGGCAGTCTGTTCTACCGCTTCTTCGGTTCGATCGGTAGCCGTGAAGAGACTTTGACGCTGACCCTTGACCGTGATCTTCTTCTTGAGGCGGAATTCGTCAAGGATATCTCGCTTGAAGGCGTATTCCTTGAAGTCAGCGGCTTTTCGCAGGGCGGCAGACTTCTGGTAAACGGCAAGCCCTCCGTCGGTCATTACCGCGATCTCTTCGAAACGGGGGTAAGCGTGACGCTGACGGCAGAGGCGGACGAGGATTTTCGCTTTGTGGCATGGCAGGATGAAAACGGCAGAGTGCTGTCTGCTGAGCCTGTCTATACCGTTACGCTGACAAAAAACCGAAAGCTGACAGCAGTCTTTGTTTCGATGCTCGGTGACAACCTTGCGCGCGGCAAAAAGGCAACGGTCTCTTCGACGGTAGACAACCACATGTTTTCCGCCGACAAGCTGACCGACGGCATCTATACCGTCACGAATCAGAACGAGGGCTGGACCTCCCTTGAGACCTCACCGACGCAGTGGCTGTATATCGACCTTGGCGCGGTGAAGACCTTGGATACCGTCAAGCTCTATCCCCGTCACAACGGCACCGATAACGGCTACGGCATTCCCTTGAATCTTGAGATCCTCGTCTCGACCGACGCCAAAAAGTGGAAAACGGTGGCACGCTATACCAATCTGAAGCGCCTCGAAACGGGTGCGCACACCTTCAGCTTTGAGGAGACCGAAGCCCGTTACGTCAAGGTCAACGGCTCCCGTCTGCGCGAGAATCCTTACGATGGCAACCGCACGCGCTTTCAGGTGTCGGAGATCGAGATCTATCATATGGCTGCCTATACCAAGGCAAAGCCCACGGTTCTGACAGAGCCTTGCGACAGTCTTGTAAAGAGCGGCGCAAAGGTGACCTTCAGCCTGCAGGCGGCGAGCGCTGAGGATATGCGCTATCAGTGGTACGTGTCCTATCAGAACAAGCCCTTTGCGGCATTGGAGGGTGAAACCTCTCCGACGCTCACCCTGACCTCGTCGCTTGACAAGAGCGGCGCCTGCTATTACTGTGAGGTGACGAATATTCACGGCTCGACCCGTTCGAAGACCGTCTGCCTGACGGTAGTGGGAGACAATCTCGCGCTCAGAAAAAAGACGACGGTCTCCACCAGCCAGACGGTGGGCAGTTACTTCCACAAGGACTATCTCAACGATGGCATTGCCGATACCCGACCGAACGTCAACGAAGGCTGGACGTCGGAAGAGAATCACGGCGCGCCCGAATGGGTGACGGTCGATCTCGGCAAACTCACGAAGCTGTCACATGTCGTGCTGTATCCCCGTTATGACGGTGTCAATGACGGCTACGGCATTCCCGAGAAGCTGACGGTCCTTCTTTCAAGCGACGGAACGAGCTATACCGAGGTTCTGAAGCTTGAAAAGATAGCCCGACCCACAGCGGGCAGCCTGATCCTCACTTTGGGCGAGAGGGAAGCGCGCTATATTAAGGTGGTGGGCGAAGGTCTTCGTGAAAATCCGAGTGACGGCAACCGCAAACGGATGCAGCTGTCCGAGATCGAGATCTATCTCGCAAGCTATCCCGAGCAGGGTGACTCCGTGATCACAACGGCGCCCGATACGACCGCCAACACCCCTGTGACCGATGCTCCCGTGACCGATACCCCCGTGACCGAGCCGATCGAAGCGCCCAAAAGCCCTTCTTACGGTGCGTGGATCGCGGCGGGAATCGCCGTAGCGGCGGCGCTTGTCGGTGTCGCGGCATTCGTGCTGATCAAAAAGAAAAAGAAATAACAGAGAGAGCTTCCATACCGACCGCGTAGCCGCGCGGTCGGTATGTTCTTGTTTGATTTTGTCGGAATTTGTCCAATTTTGACATATGATGACATGATGTGACACGATAAGACATGAGACGAAGGGATATATATCTTGACAGATAGGAGAAAAACGTGTATAATTTGATAGAACGCAATTGAGTTGAGACCGTGGTAATTGATACACTATCGTAAAGATAAAGGAGATACTTATGCTTCGTATTCCAAAGCGCGGTCTCGTTCTGACGGCGGGCATTGTCTGGCTGGCGGCGGGAGTCAATATCCTGCGGATCGGCATCATGTCGGCAATCGCGGTATGGGGAAAAGGTGAGCGGTGGCGGGATATTCTGCTGCCGATCTTTGCGCTATTGATCCTTATCGGCTTTTCGTTGATGTTTTACCGCACCGTGACCCGTCACGTGACGAGGATCATGGGATATCGGGACGAAAAGGTCTCGATCTTTCGCTTTTTTGATCTCAAGGGCTACCTCATGATGGCGTTCATGATGGCTCTTGGCATCCTCTTGCGGCGCGGGGACTTTTTGCCCGATTACTTTTTTGCGTTTTTTTATACCGGTCTTGGCTCGGCGCTCTCGCTTGCGGGGCTTCGCTTCGGGGTTCGGTTTTTCCGCTTGACGCTTCGTCAGATCTTCTTGATCACCATAGGTCTTCTTTCTGTCGCGCTCGGCACACTCGGGATCTTTTTGCCGATCTTACCCACCGTACCGCTCTATCTTTTGGCGGGGGCATCCTTTCTGTCAAGCTCGGAGGGGCTGTACCGCAGGTTTCAAAAAAGCCGACTGTATCGGCGGTATCTTCAGCCCTATCTTGACCGCGGGGGCTTGACAAGACGGGCAAAGCTTTGTCTTATCCTGTTTGTCACGCTGCAGATCGTCATTGCCGCCGTTCTGGTGCGGAAAAGCATGGTCGGGCTGATCATTCTCGGCGTATTATATCTCGGGTTTCTTATCAGCATGCTTTTGGTTGTCAAAACCGTGTCTCTCACGGAAGATCGGGAGGAAACCAAGGAGGATTCAACATGTACATAAACGGTATGATCATCGCGGTGATCACCTTTCTCGCGATCGGGGTCTTTCATCCCATCGTGATCAAATGCGAATATTATTTCACCTGCCGAGTCTGGCCCGCATTTCTCGTTTCGGGCATTGCCTTCATCATCGCCTCGCTGTTTGTGGAAAACGCGATCCTTTCCGCAACACTTGGCGTTATCGGCTGTTCCTGTCTTTGGTCGATCAAGGAGCTGTTTGAACAAAGAGAGCGTGTCAGAAAGGGTTGGTTTCCGAAAAATCCCAACCGCAAGCACCCCGATCACACCGAAAATGACAAATGATCACCCCACCCTCGCCGACGCCCCCCGGTATAAAAGTTTTTGATCACTCCACCCTCGCCGATGTACCCCAGTATAAAAGTTTTTGATTGACCTTTTTTCAAAAAGGTCACGGGTGTGGGCAGCGCCCACGAAAACTTCCACAAAGCCTTGTGTCAGCGCCACCCATATTGCCGTTCAAAGCATGAACCCCCGAAATAGTGCGTAAAAAAGCTCCCGACATCGGGAGCTTTTTTGCGTGTGGCATTTGCGCGCTTTTTGCGGTAGCGTTGAAGGGAGCGTGCTTGTGCGGTTTTGGGCGTTTATTTTGCTTTTTTCTTCATCACGATAACCGTAACGGCGGCAGTAATGCCGACGAGGGCGATGGCGCCGATCACGATCGAGACGATGAGAACGGTGGAGTTACGGTCGGGAGTGTCATCCTGCGGCGCGTCGGTCACGGGGGTATCGGTGGTGATTGGTGCGTTGGTGACGGGAAGGGGCTTATAATTTGCCTTCAGCGTGACAGCGCCGTCGGGCATGGTGAAGGTGACTGTCTCTTTCGTGGGATCGTCGAGCGTGAGCAAGCCGTTTGTGACCGTCCAGCTGTCAAAGAGATAGCCTTCGGGGGCATCGGATGCTGTCAGCGTGAGGCTTTCGCCCGCCTTTGCATAGGGAAGCGAGGAAGTGCCGTCCTCAACGGTGACGAGATAGCCTACCGCCTCATACAGATAGAAGAATGCGGGGTCGGAGGTGTAGAAATTGATGAGATGGCGCTTGTTGTAATTGAAGCTGTAGAAACTGCCGTTATAGATATTGAACGAACCGTTTTCACCCTTGATCTGCAAAACGTGGCCTTCCTCGGTGAAGATGGCGGCGATTCCCTGATTCTCGGTCTGCTGACGGGTAAGATAGCTGTATCCGTCACCGATGAGCCAGCCGCCCTGTGCTTTGGTGAAGAGCCATTCGGCATCGTCAACGGTGGCAAAGGCAAGCTTGTCGCCAAAATCCTCGGTATCGTAAAGGTCGAAGCCGATACGCTCACTGCCGTCGGTGTACGCTTTGGTTACAACGGTGGGGAGCATGATCGAATCCTGCGAGCCGTTTCTCACAAGCAGATAGCGGCAGCCGTCCTTCAGCTCATCCGCCGACAGGATCTTCTTCCAGACGGGAAGCGTTTTGTCGATCGTGAGAAGGTTTTCGATGGGTGTCCAATCGCTGAGAGCGGTCAGCGTGATGCTCTGGGGAGAGGTGTAGACCGTGGTATTGGGCTTGTAGCCCGATTCACCCTGATACGCGTTGGTGACACCTGCCGATTTCATATTGTGTACGCCGTTTTTGTCATAGCGGACGAAGGAGACCTCGCCTCCGTCAACCGTGATATAGGTCATCGTCAATGCGTCATCCTGCCCGTTGACGTTCGAATAATATCCGGTATAGCCTGCATTCAGATAGGTGAAATGGAGAGTCTCACTGCGCTTGGCGGTATTACTGCCCTGACCGACGTACATTTTGTCGCCCTTATGCAGAAAGACCGCGGGGCCGCCGAGATAGTCATCCCAGCCGTTGGAGTGGTTGTGGCCGTACAGAAAGACGATGTTCAGCCCCTTTTTGCCCGCCTCGTTGAGGACGTCGAACAGATAGTGGGCATATTTGCCGTCGCCTTCCTTGGCGGTACGCATGGTATAATGCAATCCGAGATGCGACAGAACGAAGATCGGCTTGTCAAAGCCCGACGTCAGCTTTTCGTTCAGATACTCGATCAGCTTCTGTGCCGTGCGCATGACGGTGGTTTCGTCATCGTTATACCACATGTAATCCTCTTCGTTGATGACAAACGCGCCGTATTTGCCGTGTGCGGGGTCATTGTTGCCGCTTTCGGCAAGACCTTTGGTGCCGACGGCGGCATTGGCAGAGTCATGGTTGCCCTGCACGAAGATCTTGTTGGTTTTGACAAAGCTGTTCAGCGTCTGTGAAAGCATTTTGATACCGCCTTCGGTATCGGTGAAATCATAATCGTAGTCACCGCAGGCGAACAGTCCGTCTGCCTTGGTGATGCCGTCTTTTTTCATAGCGGAGAGAATGGCATTGACCTGAAGGCGGCCTTCGTCATTGCCGTTGGGTGCTTGAAAGTCCGAGCATGCGAGAATATGAACGGGATCATTGGTGCCTTCTGCCAGGATAACGGGGAAGAGTCCCTTCAGAATGACAAGGCAAAGAAGAAAAGCGGTGCAGGAAAGCAGTTTTTTCATGAGATCAGTCCTTTCAAGACGTTTTGAGAATTTCGGTGGTGTTATTCCAATGTACTTCGACGGTCACGGGACGGTCGGAGCGCAGGGTGAAGGTCGGTTTTTCATCGGGAGAGCTTCTCGCATGACAGATCAGATCGACGGTGGCATCCCCGAGCGGGTAATCGTGAACGCCATGCTCCTCAGTGAGGTGGATCTGCCATATGATTTTATGTTCACGCGCAAGGGGGCGGATGCCGAAAACGTATTCGAGCATGATGCTGATGGGAAAAAGACCCGACCAACCCACGAAGGCATCCTTGGCGCGCTCGCCCTTATCGGGATATTCGGGTGCGTAATTTTCCCAGAGCGTGCCGCTTCTGACGAAGGTATCGACTACGTTATCGAGAGCGTTGCGTGCGATATCGTAAGCGAGCGACTCGTAGCCGTGTTTTTCAAGGCCTTTCAGTACCATGTAATTCGTGGGTGCCCATACCGAGCCGCGCCAGTAGTCACCGCCCTCGCGGTAGTCGGGATGATCTGCCGAGAGAGAGGGTACACGGCAGGGACGCTTGAATTCTTTTTCGTTGTCGAGATGCGCGATGAAACGGTCAAGCTTATCCTTGGGAACGATATCGGCGACAAGCGCCCAATACGCGCCGATCGATTTGACACAATTCCATCTGCCGTCACGGTAGAGATCGTAATAAAAGGCATCCTCCTCACACCAAAGCTTCCGATTGATGAGCTTTTGCAGGTGCTTGAATTCTTCCTTGACCGTCTGAACGCCGTCATCGTCTTCTCTGCCGAGGATCATTGCCATTTTGATGAGAATGTCTGCCGAGAGCGCCTGCTGAATGCAGGTGTCAGCCCAGATCATGTGTCCGTGTGAGAAGATGACGTGGTACTGCGGCTCGAGTCGGGGTTGATTATCCATGCCACAGCCCCAACCGGTTGACCAATACGAGCCGTCACGCCAGGTGTGATTGTCCTTCAGCCATAGATGATAGCCGAGCAAGGGGTCAAAGACCTCCGAGAGACGTTTGGTGTCTCCTGTCTGAAGAAAGGATTCCCATTCCGACCAAGCCATGATATTGGGTCCTGTGGCGGAGGGATCGTGACGGGTAAAATGCTCGCCGACCTCATATTCGCAGATCTCACGGCAGATGAAACCGTCACGGTGCTGATGGGAATACAGATTGTCAAGTGTTTGCTGGAAGGGGAAAATACGGGAGGCGTATTTACCGAACATAACAATGAAGGAAGAATCCCACATAAAGAGAAAGCCGTTGAAAGCGGTATCAATATAGTGCGAGACAAAGCCCGAGGCGGCATCCGCCTTTCTCAGATTGCCAAAGGCGATCTGCCAGGCATAGTCATAGCATCGGATGGCATCGTCGTGACCTCTCCACACGGGCTTCGGCAAGCGGTCTTTGATGTCGCCGTAGCGGGGCAGATCCCCGGTTTCGGCTTCGCGCCGCAGAAATACGTTGCGCATCACGTAAGGCGAGTCAAAATATGACATATCGTTATTGATTCGGTAAAGCTGCATATCATCCTCCGATTGATGGGATGCCTTATTATATCACACCAAATTCCTTCTGACAAGTATGAAGGTGAATTTTTTTCAAAAGCCCGTGCGGGAACGCTGTCGGAACGGCTGAGACCCCTTTGTGCGGTTACTTTTGAGAAAACTTTCAAGAAGTAGAGGCGCTAGCCAAAGCCTCTCCCCACGGGAGAGGTGTCCCGAAGGGACGGAGAGGGCGTGACGAATGGGAATCGTTCACTCCAAAAAGAGTACCGCCCGAAAAAGATTCCGACAGAGATATCGCAATATAAAAAACGCGCCTTGTGTCAGCGCTGAGGGGAAGAGT
>JAFVYN010000149.1 GCA_017508605.1 Clostridia bacterium | reverse complement strand
TATATTGACGAGACCTGCAACGTGAACGGCGATCTTACGCTTGACGAGGTAGAGGCGCTTTGTGACGAAAAAAAGAACCGTCATTACATCGAGGACATGACGCTTGCCGAGCTGCAGCAATATAATTTCGGTTACTATTTTGAAGACAAGGACGGCAACCGCATTTACAAGGACGCGGAAAACATTGCCGAGCTTGGTCTTCAGATCGCTACGGTCGATCAGCTTTTTGAAATGTTTTATGAAAGCCATCCCGATCTTTTGTTCATTGTGGAGATCAAAAACGGGGGCGAGCGCGGAATCGAGGCCTGCAAGATCCTTTGGGACACCCTTGCGGCATATCCCGGATACAAGGATCAGATCGTTGTCGGTACCTTCCATGACGAGATCGAGGCGGAGCTGAAGAGCCATTATCCCGAGCTGTTGCGCGGCGCTCCCACGGGTACGGCGGCGAAATTCGTACTGACGCAGTATCTTGGCGTAAATCTCTTCGACGGCGGCGATTTTGCGTGCCTGCAGATCCCGACCTCGTATGATCTCGGTGTGGAGATCCCCCTTGACAAGGCGACGCTTGTCAGACGTGCCCACCGCCGTAACATCGCGGTGCAGTACTGGACGATCAACGATGCTGACGATATGCGTATGCTGATCGAGATGGGCGTCGACTGCATTATGACAGACGATCCCGAGCTTCTGAAATCGGTTCTCGAGGAATACCGTTAAGAGGTGATAAAAAAGGAGAACGAAGCGTTTTTGCGCTTTCGTTTTCCTCTTTTTTTGAAATTTTTTTGCAAAGGGCTTGCTTTTTGTTTCTTTTTGTGATATCATTGTATACAATTATGTCAAAACAATTCAAAGGAGGTATGAAAATGAATAAACAAGAGAAGATCGTGGTGCTTGGGGGATCGTTTAATCCTCCGACGGTAGGACATTTGCGGCTTCTTGTCGGCGCACTTGATATGGTCGGTGCTGACCGCGGCATTTTTGTACCCTCCCCGCATGCTTACGTTGAAAGAAAAATGGCAAAGACCGATGAGCCTTGGGCACTTCTTTCAGAGCAGGTCCGTTTTGACATGCTGTCTGCCATGGCAAAGGAGGACGCGCGGCTTTCGGTCGACGCGCTTGAGTACGGATACACCGAAAAGCGCTATACCTATGACACGATGTGTTCGCTTTCGAAGAAATATCCCGACGCCGAGCTGTATTTTCTGATCGGCGCAGACAAGCTACGCATTCTTCCCAAATGGTATCGGATCAGAGCGTTCTTAGAGCATTATCGGATGCTGGTAACACGGCGGGATGGTGACGATCCCGAAAGAATGATCGAAAACAACAAGGTGCTTTCGGAGTATCGGGAGCGCTTTATCGTCATCAATACGCCCGAAGGTATCGAGGGGGTCAGCTCTTCCCGTGTCCGCGCTGTTCTGAGCGAGGGAGAGAAGAGTGTTCGCGAGTTTTTAACACCCGATGCGTTTCGTATCCTTTGTGAATGCGGCGGCATGGGGATCGACACGGTGTTCGGATTTCAGGGAGAGTATCGTTGCTTCAGTAATTTCTGGCAAGCGCCGATCACGTATCACGGTCTGACCTATGGTAGCAATGAAGCGGCGTTTCAGGCGGAGAAGTGCGTGAATGAGGAAGAGAAGCTGATCTTTACCACCCTTTCCCCCGAAAAAGCCAAGTCAAAGGGAAGACGGGTCCTGCTTCGTGACGACTGGGATACCTATCGCCTTACGGTAATGGAGGACATCGTTTATCTGAAATTCAAAACCCATCCTGAGCTTTCGGAGATGCTTCTCGCGACGCATCCAAGACGCCTGGTGGAGGGCAATAGCTGGAATGACAGATTCTGGGGTGTTGACAAGAGAACGCTGATCGGTAAGAATCATCTGGGAAGGATCCTGATGCGTGTACGCGATCGGCTTCTCAAGGAGTCGGGCGATGCTTCTCAAACCGAATAAACGCGGCTGTCCCGAATGCCAATGGCATTTGAGACAGCCGTTTTTTTATTCGGTTGGCGCGTGCTTTTTATTGATCAGAAAGATCAAGACCGCAAAGTAGACAAGAAGCGAAAGCTCGATGGCATTTTCGTAAAGATGCATGGCAGAGGCATCTGTCTGCGTGGAAAGAAAGATGCCGACGGCGGCAAGGAGGACCAGGATCCCGAGCGAGACGAAATGTGCCCGGTGCAGCTTTTTATCATGGCAGAGCGCGATAAGTCCCAAGACGATGGCAACGCCTTGCAAGGCGCTTTTCGTAATGACAAGAGTCATGTTCACCGAACCGATCATGCGGGAGATGAGATGGCTTTGGTCGGCGTTTATCAGAATGGGGACGAGAAGATTGGTGATGCCGCCGAGCAGCTGACCGATGGCGGTAGAAAGCGTGACGGTGAGAAGGACGGTGTTGACCGCGATTCTGAGAAGGCGGTTTTCACTTTGCTGACGGTATTCATAATGAAAATACGTGAGAAAGATGAGAAGGGTATATTGCGTGACGGTGCCGAGAGAGGCTTGCAGTGTGATCAGGGAGATCGCGACCGCACTTGACACCGAAAGTTTCATGATATAATAGGTGATCGCGGTGAGGACGGCGCGAAGAAGAATCGTCAGAACGAGGGTGATCAGTACCGAGGCGGAAAAGAATCCGCGGCGGTGGTAGCTCTCCCGCTCGAGAAAGGAATACACAAGGTAGATCACGGCGAGTGAGAGGAGCATGGCTGTATACTTGATAAAAAGCGTTTTTGCCACATCGGTCTGTGATGCTTGAATGGGTCTTGACAGAGTGAGAGAAAGGATCGAGAGGGAGAGCATTCCCG
>JAFVYN010000148.1 GCA_017508605.1 Clostridia bacterium | reverse complement strand
TGCTGTGTCTTCGGTGTTTGAAAAGGATGGGTCACTGATTTATAAAACCGTCAAGGATGCTGAAGCGAAGGGAATCTGCGGTGCGGGTCTTGTAGACTTGACTGCCCACCTTCTTGAAAAAGGCATTCTCGAAGAAGACGGTTATCTTGAGGAGGATATCGTCCTCACGGGACGGCATCTGACTTCCGGCGGGCTATCTCCCGAACAGAAGACTGCCGTTCTTCTGTCGGGAGGCGACATTCGTGAATTACAGCTTGCCAAAAGCGCGATCCGTGCGGGTGTGGAAACACTTTTGGATACGGCGGGGCTTTCTCACGCTGATATGACAGCGTTTCTTCTTGCGGGCGGTCTTGGGTATTATCTTTCGCCCGATAGCGCCTGCCGCATCGGTCTCTTTGCCAAGGATCTTTGTCCGGTACTGAAATCGGTAGGAAATTCCGCGCTCGAGGGGGCTGTGGCGGCATTGTGTGAAGAGGATTTTATTCCGCGTGCCGAGGCGTTTTCCCGCTCACTTCAGACAGTCGATCTCAATGACAGTGTCTTTTTCAGCGAGGCATTTGTGGAATATATGTTTTTTGGCGAATAAATGTCAATAATTGTTGATTTGTGCTTTTTTATAAAATATGGTATACTGACCATATAGACGAGAAAAGAAAGGGGTATCCCTATGGAAAAAATTAAAATTACTTGCGATTCTACCTGCGATCTGACCGATGAGTTGTATCAGAAGTTTCATATCACCGTTGTTCCGCTTGGTATTACGCTTGGCGAGGATCTTTATCGCGACGGTGTTGACGTCAGCGCGCTTTCGGTTTTTGATTACGTTGCTGAAAACGGCATTTTACCGAAGACCTCCGCTGTTTCTGTCGGAGAATACGAGGATGTATTCCGTCCCTTTGTTGAAGACGGGTATAAGGTGATCCATATCAATATTTCTTCGGAGTTTTCGTCCTGTCATCAGAACGCCTGCCTTGCCGCGGAAGAGCTTGGCAACGTATATCCGATTGATAGCCGCAATCTTTCAAGCGGCTCGGGACATCTCGTGCTTGCCGCTGCCGAGCTTGCCGCAAGCGGGATCTCATGCGATGAGATCGTTGCGATCCTGAATGAGAAAAAGGAAAAGCTTGACGTAAGCTTTGTGTTGCAGACCCTTGATTATCTCAAAAAGGGTGGCAGATGCTCGTCTGTTACCGCTCTTGCGGCAGGAGTTTTACAGCTTCGCCCTGAGATCGAGGTCAGAGACGGTAAAATGGGAGTTGCAAAAAAGTATCGCGGAAAGATGGAAAAATCAATTCTCGATTACGTGAAAGGACGGCTTTCCGATCGCTCGGATATTGATACACACCGTATTTTCGTTACGCATTCTCATGTGCCTTCAGAGATCGTCGAAAAGGTCAAGGAAACGGTAGCCTCGCTCCATCCCTTTGAAGAGATCATCGAAACGGTCGCGGGCTGTACCATTTCTTCGCATTGCGGACCAAACTGCCTGGGTGTACTTTTCTTCAAGAAATAAAAAGAATCCTGTCTTCATTTCGAGGACAGGATTTTTTAATATTATGTAAAATATATTGACAAATGTGATTATTTATGATATACTATGAATGCTCGTTTCCTTTTGACGTTGAAAAGGACGACAATCTGAAAGGATCGCATTGCGGAAAACAAGGGTTATCCGTCTGACTCACCCGACGGGAAACGCTTGTCATAAAAGCCCAAGGGAATGCGGTCGGATATGAAAGGAGATGACAGTATGATTGAATTACAGGGCAAATACAATATGGCGAAGGTCTTTACCGATACGGTTGACAATGCCTGCATTTCGCAGATCATTGAGCTTCTCAATCAGCCGATGGCAGAGGGATCTGTGATCCGCATGATGCCTGACTGCCACGCGGGATCGGGCTGTACGGTCGGAACGACCATGACGGTTGGCGACAAGATCATTCCGTCCATCGTCGGTGTGGATATCGGATGCGGCATGCACGTTGTTAAGCTGAAAGACAGAGAGATCGATTGTGTAAAGCTTGACGCACTGATCCGCGCGGAGATTCCCTCCGGTATGGAAGTGAGAAAAAAGGCACATCCGTTTTTAAAGGAGGTCTCTCTCCAAAAGCTTTGTTGCTTTGACAGGATCGATCAGATCAGGGCGGAGCTTTCGATCGGAACGCTGGGCGGCGGTAACCATTTTATCGAGGTTGACCGTGCTGAAGACGGTACATTGTATCTTGTGATCCACTCGGGAAGCCGCTATACCGGTAAACAGGTGGCGGAGTATTATCAGAATCTCGGTTATCATCGGTTGAACGGCAGTGATACCGAAGCCGAAAAGCGCTTGATTGAATCGCTTCGGGCAAAGGGTCAGCACAAAAAGATCGAGGATGAATTGAAAAAGCTGAAGAATACCAAGCGCACCTCGATCCCGAAGGATCTTTGCTACGTGACGGGTTCGGATCTTGACGATTATCTTTGTGATATGCAGATCATGCAGCAGTATGCTGACGTTAACCGACGCGCGATGGCGTCCGTGATCGTAAAAGGGCTTTCCCTCAAGGTCGATGACACCTTTACGACGGTTCATAATTATATTGACGTCGAGGAAGGTGTTTTACGAAAGGGTGCGGTTTCTGCAAAAGAGGGCGAAGTGCTTTTGATTCCGATCAACATGCGTGACGGCAGTCTCATTTGTCGGGGAAAAGGCAATCCCGACTGGAACCGATCGGCACCGCACGGTGCGGGCAGGTTAATGAGCCGCGGCGAGGCAAGAAGTATATTCACTGTAGATGAATACCGGGAAGCGATGCGCGGCATTTATACCACATCTGTAGGCTATGCAACTCTTGACGAGTCACCGATGGCATATAAGCCGATTGAAGAGATTCTTGAAAATATCACCCCGACCGTTGACGTTCTTGACGTGATCAAGCCGGTCTATAATTTCAAAGCCAGTGATCTTTGATTCTGCACAAATCAAAAAACGCCTCTGACGGCATGCGCAGGAAAAGGTAAATTGAGATTCAATTTATCTTTTTCGAACGCGCCAAGCTCGTCTGTGAGGCGTTTTTGTTTTTGTGTCAGGAAAGTGATTCGACATATTGCTTTAATGCTTCAAAGGTTGTATCGCTGATGCAGTGCTCAATGCGGCAAGCATCTTCGGCGGCGATATCCGCGGGAACACCGATTTTTTCAAAGAGTGTTGTCAGAAGTGTGTGGCGTTCGTAGGTTTTTTGCGCCGATTCAAGACCCAGATCCGTGAGATGCAAATAGCCTTCAGAATCTACCGTGATGAAGCCGCCATCCTTGAGAAGACCCATAGCACGGCTGACGCTGGGTTTGGAATATCCCATTTCCTGACACACGTCGATCGCACGTACGCGGTTTTTGGTTTGCGTCAATCGAAAAATGGTCTCAAGATACATTTCGCCGGATTCCTGTAAGCGCATAGTGTCCTCCTTGAATGATTTTTTTTAGTATATCATATTTTAAAGAAAAAAGCAACGGATTTTTTGAATCTTTTAAAAAGACATAGTTTCAGTCAGCTAAAACCTTTTCATGATCCGGATAATACAGAGAATGCTGAAAAAACGAAATGAGAAAACAAATTGCCAATTCACGAAAAAAAATCATGAAAAAGCTATTTAAGACAAGCATAAGTCAAGAAAGTGGTTGACATATGAAGCAAAAAATGATAAAATTAAACTGTGTAAGTTTAATAAAAAAAGGAGTGACAATCATCCCATTATGAGAAAACTTGCCCTATGTATGATGTTGGTTCTTGTAATTGTGGCGATGCTTACGCTGGTTTCTTGCGGTGACGATACCGAAACCACAGTGGATATCACCACGACTGAGCCTACCGTAGACACAACAACAAAACCCACCGCAGACACAACAACCAAACCGTTGCCGCCTGTAACGACCAAACCGGTCGAGGTCAGAATCGAGCCTGAATCGATCACAGTGGGTAAGATCCGTGTGCAGCTTCTTTCCGATACGCTTGTTCGTCTGGAACAGGCAATGACTGGAACCAAGTTTCAGGACAAACCTTCGTTTTCGGTTATTAACCGTGACGATTGGTATAAGGTGGAATATACCACTGAGACGGAGGGAGGTAACACATTGATCAAGACAAAGAATTACACGGTTGTCTTGCCTTCCAATGCTTCCAATCTCAACAAAGCCGTGGTTCTTGATGCTGAAGGAAACGAGCTTTGGCATTATGAATCCAAAACCGAAAATCAGATCTTCCTGCCTTCTCCGAGCGACGATCTGGATGCATGGTATTTCACCGACAATCCCCGCGTCATCCCTTCGGAAGCGGGTTATACCGAAGATGGGCTCGACGCCCAGAAGAACGGCTGGACGACGGACAGAAGCGGCAATGACTGCTTTGTTTTCCTTCCCGGCGGCGATTACAAGACCTTTATGAAGGACTGGATCGAGTTGACCGGACGTTCGGAATTGATTACGATGGATATGCTCGGCTATTGGGATTCGCGTTATTATGAATATAGCGAAGCCACAGCGCTGAAGCAGATCAATGACTATATCGGACGCGGTTATTCGATCGACGTTCTGGTTATTGATACTGACTGGCGCGATGCTTCGAGCGGTATCGGTTACGAAGTAAACGAGCGTTTATTCCCTGACATGGCGCGTTTCTTGGAACGTGCGCATGAAAAGGGCGTTTCAATCGTATTCAATGACCATCCTGAACCCGTCAGCGGTACAAACAATCTTCTTGATTCCAAGGAAATTGAGTACCGTACCGAATCCTTGACTATGATCCTTTCTATGGGACTTGACTACTGGTGGTATGACAGAAACTGGTCGGTTGCTCTCAAAGAGGTGGAATCGGGTCTGTCTCTTTATACCACAGGTATGTATGCGTTCCAGTGGATCACTAACGAGTATTATGAATCCCTTGTCAAGGAAGGCGCTGTTAATGAATACGCGCGCCGCGCTTTGATCATGGGTAACGTTGACGGTATCTGGAACGGTGATATGACCGACCCGACTGAGGTAGCGGCGCACCGCTTCTCGATCCAGTGGACAGGTGATATTACCACCGACGCGACCGCCCTCAAGAAAGAGTTTTATAACATGATCTACGGCGGCGCGGAAATGGGTATTCCTTACATGTCGTCCGATATCGGCGGACATACCGGCGGTGACGTTTCGAGAGACATGTACGTGCGTTGGATGCAGTACGGTGCCCTTTCTACCATTTGCCGTGTACACTGCACGAAGCCCTTCTCCCGTATGCCTTGGCTCTTTGGTGAAACAGCGGAAGCCGTTACCAAGGAATATGTTGGCATGCGTTATCGCTTGATGCCCCTCTTCTATTCGCTTTCGCGTGAGAATTATGACACGGGCCTTCCGATCATGAGACGTCTCGATATCAACTATCCTCAGTATGCCGAAAGCGATCGCAATGACCAGTATCTGCTTGGTGACTATATCCTTGTAGCCCCCATCAACGGCAGAGACATTAATGAATTCTCGCCCTCGATCCTTTCTGCTGACGGCAATCAGGGTCTTAAGGTTGAATTCTTCAAGAATAAGAGCCTTTCCGGAACGCCTGCTTATACGGGCTATGAAGTTGATCTTTTCAAGGATTGGGGAGAAGGCGGTCCTTCAGAAATCGGCGGACAGTCTGAGACCTTCTCGGTTCGTTATACCGGTCAGATCACACCCGACAGTGACTTCGTCATCGGTATCTTTGCGGATGACGGCGTTAAGATCTGGATCGACAACGAGCTTGTTATCGATGCTTGGGGTGTGTATGATACGTACAAGACCTCCAAGACTCTTGAAAAGGGCAAGACTTACGATATCAAGATCGAGTATTTTGAAGACGGCGGTAAGGCGCACTATTCCTTCGGCTGGATGGCAAGCGCCGACCTTGACGAGCGTACCGTATTCCTTCCCGAGGGTACCTGGATGGATGTATGGACCGGTAAGGAGTATGTTGGTCCCACGACCGTTACCTGCTCGCACAAGCTTGAAACCTCGCCGATCTTTGTCAGACAGGGCGCGATCGTTCCGCTTGTTTCTCAGGCTCAGAACACCGCAAAGATCGATTGGTCCAAGATCACGCTTGATATTTATCCCTCTAAGAATTATACCGCGGAAGCTCGTCTTTACGAGGACGATGCCAAGACTGATGCTTATCAGAGCGGCAAGTACAGAACTACGGAGTACGCAATGCAGTATGAAGACGGCGCGCTGGTTCTGAAGATCGGCAAGACGGTTGGCAATTTCCCCAATCAGCCCGATTTTACCGAACGTACGTATACGCTCCGTATCCATGAAAGAGATCTTCTCGGCAAGGTAACGAAGGTTACTGTCGACGGTAAGGAAGTTACCGTCAAGAATATTGCCAAGAGTACGGAAGCTTCTCCCTTTGCCGAAACCGGTGCCGCGCTTGACGCGGCAATCGCGGAAGTGACGCTGACCGCGGCTCTTACGGCTGAAAGTGAAGTACGCATCTATTTTGCCGATGCTAAGGATGAGGGCGTTAATGAAGATTATGACGATTCTGCCGTTGATTTTAACGTAACTGTCAATACTATCACCAAGGCAGAGATGAGCGGTCTTGATCTTACCAAAGAGGGCACACTTGACTGGGCGCTCTTTGGTACAGAGGGTGAGAATTCGGTGATCCGCAAGAAGAACGGCAAGGGCTGGATCGGTACGGTAGAATCGTGGGGCGGCAATACCCGTTTCTATGATAACTATCAGATTAAGTGGAGTGACGGTGATGCTATTGTCTCCGGTGCTTCGACCAACGGTCCTGTTTCAAGACGTAATTTTGAGATCAAGCTGGCAACCGACGGCTCTAAGCTGACGTATACACTTTATATCGGCGGCTATAAGAGCGTTGCCAAGATCACGGTACGTGACAGAGCCGGAAACGTTGAGACCTTTACTTTCGGTAATCTTGGTACCAACTTCTATCGCCAGATCGTGATCGAATGCGAAGCCGGTGAAGCAAGTGAATTGGATATTAACTATTCGCTCCTCTCGGGTGACAATATCACCTTCTCGGCTGTTACGGTTGCGAACAAGTAAATCTGACACAGCCTTGAGATAGGGCTCGGTGTTTTCAAGCGTGAATTGCTCCGCTGAACCGTTGATTTTCTCTGGATTTTCATGTAGTTCGCGCCTTGAAACGTGTAAACATGTGTAAATAAGCCCTGTGTATCAGAGAGTATGATACACGGGGCTTATTGTCTATAGAGTAGTGTTGGAAAACTGACTTTGCGATATACTGAATCATACCTGTGAAACAGAGCGGTTACATGCTATGAAATATTGAAAGGACTTGTGTATGAAGAAAAAGATTCAGAAATCGGTGGATTTTCTTCTTGAAAACGCCAATCCGTCTATTAAGCTTCGCGTAAAAAAAGAAATTCTCGGAAACATAACCGCCGAGGAAGAAGCGTTGCTGATCGCTCAGATTAAAGAAGAAACAATCTATCAGCTCATTGCAAACTGTCAAAAGGAAAACGGCTGGCTTGGAAACGGTTTTCACGGACCGAACAAAAACGCAGGACCTTATGAAAACCAAGAAGTTGGTACAAAATGGCTTTCGGAAAAGGCTGTGGGCAAGGATGATCCCGTGCTGAAAGGCGCTATGAAGGCTTTTGTCACAACCGAGCTTACAGATCTTTGTTATCGCACCAAGGGTAAATATTTTGATGAGTTCCGCTATGCGGCCAACGGTCAGAACTTGATTCGATGCGCTTGTATCGCACGCGCGGGCTACGATGATATCATAGATATTAACCCTCAAATACAATTAGCGCTTGATTCGTTCCGCCGTGTTCTTGAAGTTGATTCTGCGCTTGACATTACAAGAGTAAAAAAGTGTGGCGGAAAAGAAAAACGAGTATTCAACGATTACGAGAAATGGCCTTGCTATTATCTTCTTGACATTTTGGCGCATACAGAATCTTGGAAAAACGATGAAAATATAAAAATGCTCGCACAGTCCGTGAAGAAGCTTATGCGTACTGACCGTCCAGAATGTCAGGTAGGCGGTGATAGTTGGGTAGGCTATGTACTTGGAACGGTGGGTTGTATCAAAGAGGGATATTCGATCGGATATGACAAGGACGGAATTCATTATACCTACCTTGAGCGCATGGAATGGCTCTGCCGTTGCGGTATTGCACCATATGTTTCTGAAATTCAAGCGGAAGTAAAGCTTCTTGCAAACTCCATTGATGAAAATGGTATATGTCGAGCGGCTGTCGATGAAAACCAACTCAAAGGATTAAGCACTTATAGCGGTCAACAGCTTGAAATCGATTGGAAAACTGAAACAAGAAAGATGTGGACGGAC
>JAFVYN010000147.1 GCA_017508605.1 Clostridia bacterium | reverse complement strand
GGCAGTTGCAAATATTGTATTTACGAAGATTCGCTTTGGCTTTGCACCAAATAAGAAAGGACGGCAATTATGAAGATGACGGATATCATTCAAAAAGCAAGACAAGCAGAAAGCGTTGAAGCGCTGATCGCGCTTGCAAAAGAAAATAAAATTGAACTCAGTGAAGAAGAGGCGAAGGCTTATTTCAATCATCTTCATCAAAACGGTGAGCTTGCCGATGATGAACTCACAAACGTAGCAGGCGGTCAATGTAAAAACGGCGACAAATACGTTGTGATCGCAACGACATCTTGTGAACAATGGAAATGCCCCGATTGCGGCGGTAAGCTTTATGACTCTATTTTTGTCACCTGTTTACATGATTGCACGGATGGAAAAACGAAGCCTGCATATTGCACGACTTGCGCGTATTGTACCTACGAAAAAGGTCTTTGGCTCTGCTCTAACACGGATTTCTGGGAAAATCGGAAATGGTTTTTGTGATGAATGAAAAGGAGCTTGGCGTGAAAGTTCAAATAGTTTTAACCGAAACTACAGCGATTTCACGCGCAAACAAACACTAAAAATCAAAAGTCCGATTTTTGTCTGCTACGCAGACACGTGTTTGTTTCATAATTTTTTGTGCAGCCGTAGGCTGAATGGAGATTAATATGAATGAAATAAAGCTTATCACAGGCGGTGTTTGTGCCGCTGCAGGCTTCAAGGCAGGCGGTATCCACTGCGGAATCCGCAAGAACCGCACAAAGAAGGATCTTGCACTTATCGTCAGCGACAGAAAGGCAGCAGCCGCGGCGGTTTATACAACAAACCTCGTTAAGGGCGCGCCCCTTACGGTAACGAAGGATCACATTTCCGACGGATACGCTCAGGCTGTTATCTGCAACAGCGGTAACGCCAATACCTGCAACGCCGACGGTATCGAGATCGCAGAAAAGATGTCAGACCTTGTGGCAGAGGCAACCGGCATCAGCGCGAGAGACGTTATCGTTGCTTCAACCGGAGTTATCGGTCAGAGACTTTCCACAGAGCCCATCGCAAACGGCATGGCGCGTCTCGTTTCAGCACTCAGTGAAAACGGAGGCGCAGATGCGGCTGAGGCGATCATGACCACCGATACGAGAATGAAGGAGGTTGCCGTTGAGTTTACTTTAGGCGGCAAGACCTGCCACCTCGGCGGTATCGCAAAGGGAAGCGGAATGATCCATCCCAACATGGCGACAATGCTCGTGTTTATCACCACGGACTGTGCTGTTTCTCCCGAAATGCTCCGCCGTGCTCTGAAGAGTGACGTTGCCGATACCTTCAACATGGTATCTGTCGATGGTGACACATCGACCAACGATATGGTGACTGTACTTGCAAACGGTGCTGCCGGAAACTGCGAGATCACTGAGGCAAATGATGACTTTGCTGTCTTTATGAAGGCTCTCAACACAGTTACCGTTCAGCTTTGCCGCATGATTGCAGGTGACGGCGAGGGTGCTACCAAGCTTCTTGAGTGCCGTGTAAGCAGTGCTGTTTCCGAAAACGTTGCAAAGACCGTGGCAAAGAGCGTTATTTGTTCAAGCCTTCTCAAGGCGGCTATGTTCGGTGCTGATGCTAACTGGGGACGTGTTCTCTGCGCCATCGGCTACAGCGGCGCTCCTGTTGACACGGATGCCATTGACGTTTCATTCCGTTCCGAGGCGGGAGAGATCCTTGTATGTAAGAACGGCGCGGGAGTTGACTTCTCCGAGGAAAAGGCGAAGGAGATCCTTCTCCGCGATGAGATCGAGATTCTCGTTGATCTCGGCGAAGGTCACATGAGCGCTACAGCTTGGGGATGTGATCTTACCTACGATTACGTAAAAATCAACGGAGATTACCGCACCTGATAGGTAAAAGAGGCAGAAG